>JBBJOD010000008.1:0-24452 GCA_037721715.1 Chitinophagaceae bacterium
AATAAGTAGGTATAGAAGCTTTTGTTCTGCCACCCATCAACATGAAAACGGGTTGTTTGCAAACATGACCCTTGATATCCCATAAAGCAATGTCAATCGCACTGATAGCCGCAAGTACAGCACCCTTTCTGCCATAGGCTACTGTAGAACGGTACATCTTTTCAAACAGGTATTCCGTGTTTAACGGGTTCTCGTTTAATAACAGGCTTTTTAATTTTGAGTCGATAATCAGTTTGGTTACATCCGGACACAAGCCCGCGTTTCCGATACCTATATGGCCTTCATCGGTTTCAATTTCTACTACCAGCCAGCTGAAGAATCGAAATGGTGCCTGAGAATCTTCCTGGAAAGGCAGCATGCTTAACGGCGTGGCAAAAATGGTGTCGGTTGTTTTAATAGGCCCTTTCCATTGGTAAAGCTTGGTTCGTACTGTTGTAATTTTCATCAGTATAATTTTATATGGTTAATGTTGTTAGAATAGGAGAACCCGAACCTACCCCAACCTCTCCAAGGTGGGGATGGGCAGTCGTCCTGACTAATGGCGTTATGGTTTAGTTGCACGAATAGGTTAATCATTACTGTTAGTGATCTCGAATACCTCCTCATAAAAATAGGTTCTTCATCTAAATAATAGTATTGATGATCGCACAGTAGGTATCATGCTTCCTTCGCAGCAGCACGCCTTACCACGTTAGCTGCAACAACGATACAGCCTGCCGGGGAAGTTCCATTTTCAACGCAGCTTCCCCACTCTTCGGCTTAATCCATTCAGGCGAAGAATACATTTGAAGCTGCCCCGCTTTTTCAAGTTCCGCAAATTGTTCCTTGCTCGGACTCTTCGGTGAACCCAATTTCTTCCACACCTCATAGGAATTGCTGAACTCCCGATCGATTCTGTAATGACGTAACAGCACATTGCCTGCAGGCATGCCCTTGATCTTTACGGTAACCGGTGAAGCTGCAGCGGTAAGGTCGTTGTTATCATGATAATTCCAAACCATCACCGTGGCCGAACGTTCGTCGCTCGCGGCCAGGGCGTTGATATCCGGCTTCTCCCCTCTTACACTGGAATCGCGTATGGTGACAGCGTTATAGGCCAGGTCTTTGTTTACCTCCACCCTGCTGCCCTGCATCAAACCGAACATACGAAAAACATTCAAAACCGGCTTGTCTACACCGTTAGTAGCCAGGTCTCTGAAACCGCGGAACCATGGCTGATCTTCAAACTCAAATGCCCACGTTACGGCACCCAGCAGGTTCACACCACGGCTTTCGGCCAGGTCATACTTGCGGGCAAAAGAAGCAGCGGTATAGCTGGAATACATGGTGCCGTTTCGATAGGCATTTTGCGGACTGAAGTCTTCCGAACAGGCGGCACATCCTTCCGGGTCTGACTCACCTATAATGATCGGTAGTTTCTTGAGCGTAGGATAAGATGCAACTATTTCAAATCCCTTGTCGATATCACGAAGCTGTTTACCCATGTTCATCTGGACCATTTCATTGAGTAGCCTCGGCTGTCCCTTTGCATGAAAGGTGATAAAATCTAATGGTGTACCCACTTTACCGGTAACACTGTTTTTACCGCTCACGATATGTGTCAGGAATGTTCGCAAAAACAGCGCTGCTTTTTCTCCACCCGGGCCCGTTGTTTCCGGTCCACCAATCTTTGCCGTAGGTAAGGCGCGCTTTACAGCATCTGCCGTATAGTCATACAATTTAATGTACTCGTCAGTGGTACCAGACCAGTACCCGATATCCGGTTCGTTCCATAATTCCCAATACCAGCTTTCTACTTCAGCCTTGCCATAACGTGCCACTGAATGCTTCACCCATTCAAATACCAGCGCTGCAAATTTCTCATAATTTTTTGGGGGAAAGGTCCACCCGGTGTAGATGCTGTTATACCTTGCCGATGGATCCCATTTGTGTTTGTAAGGTTGCGGCTTGGTAGACAAGGCTTCGGGCATGAAACCAATCTGCGCTATCGGCTTCATTCCTCTTTCAATGTACGTATCAAATATCTTGTCGATGATCGTCCAGTCATAGATGGGCTTTCCCTGGGCATCTTCCGTGTATGCATTTGTTGAACCCCATTTCAAAGCTGCTACCCCGTCGCCTGATACCAGCAAGCTGTGGGCGCGCACATTTACAGGCACCTTACTTAGCTTAGCTATCTCCGTTAGTAATTTCCTGCCGTCTTTCATGTAAGTATAATTCGGCTCGTCGTACCCAAAGTAAGCCCAGATCGGTCTCAAAGGCCCCTTTTTCATGTTGAGATCTATCAGGATGGAAGTGGTATCTGCCTTATTTTGTGCATATACCATATTTACAGGAAAAAAATGTACGACCAGGGCAATTAAAATGATTGTCCGTATCAAAAGAATAGTTCCTTTACTTATCATAATTGTCTTTTTAGAATGCTATTTTCAGGGGTCTTCCCCGGTAATTTACTGTTTTTGTTATTCCAGACGGCACAAGTTCTACCCGGAAGATTTTTTCGTTAACCTGGTTGGTAAATTCTTTGGGCGCGCCAGGCGAAAGAGTCAATTGTTTTGAACGGTTGTTCCATTCAATACGCGTCCAGGTGGCTTTTCCTACCAGGTAGTCCAGGCTAATGCCATCGTCTTCGTATAGTGTGTAAGTGCCGTTAGTGCCGGTATAAATTTTAAGAACTGTCGGTTCACTTACTTCCTCACCAGTGTATTGGCGGATAGGATCCAGGGGAATGATGGCACCTGCACGAACATAGATAGGCATGGTAGCCAGGTCAACCTCCCGGGTGACTGATTTGCCGCCGGCAGATTTGGCATTTGTCCACCAGTCGTACCAGTCGCCTGCAGGAAGATAACCGCTTCGCGTGGTAGCTCCTTTTTCAAATACCGGTGCTATCAGCAGGTCTGAACCCCACAGAAACTGGTCGCCTGTTTTTGATGCCACTTTATCAGTAGGATAATGAAGCCACATCGACCGCATCATGGGCATGCCTGTATTCCTGGCCTGCCAAGTAAGTGTATAGGTATAAGGCATTAACTGGTAATGTAATTCATCATACTTCTTAATTACGGGTTCTATCGCCGGGTTATTCATTTCTGATTGAAGGGGATTGGCCCTGCTTTCTTTCGGGCTCATATCATTTTGGCCCCATCCCCAGGGCAATCGCGTTCGCCAGGTTCTTCCATGAGAACGGAAAGAGGCGTTGAAAGCGCCGAACTGGAACCAGCGTGCATACAACTCACCGGTGAGTTCTTCATTGGGTGTAAAGCCACCAATGTCTGAACCCCAGAATGGCGAGAGGCTTAACGAATGGTTCAGGCCAACCGCTATTTGGCCCTCCAGTGTTTTCCAGGAAGATTCCGTGTCGCCCGACCATACCCAGCCACCCCATTGCGATATGCCGGGGTAACCGTTGCGGTGAAGGCTCCATGGCCTGGTATTGGGCCGGGTAGATAGCGAGCCCTGGTAATATAGCTGGTGGCGCTTTATCCGCTCAAATAGATTGAACCAGTCGCCCTCGTCGGGCCAGAAGCCGTCCGTGCCTGCGGTCACCAGCGGTACATGTTGTTGCCAGTAATAATGCAAGTGCGAACTATCAATTCGTTCACCCGCTTTTGGAGGAATGTTGCCATGAAGGGTAGGCAGTTTATCGCGGTCCCAGGGAACCATGTGCAGCACCACTTTCACTTTTCGGTTATGCATATCCGATATAAATGTTTCAGGCCGGCGTGAAAATATCTCGGGGTTGAAATCAAAAGATGGCTGCGGCTTGTTCCAGCCCCTTGGGGTAAAGCCGGTGCCCAGGTAAATCACCGCATCAACAGGAATTTTTTTTGCACGAAATGTATCTACAATCCCGATCACCTGCTTCTCGTTCTGCAGGGTGCGGTGCGATTGCATGTACCCAAGCGCCCATTTCGGCGGCAAAACGGCTGGGCCACAGACAACGGAGAACTCTCTCATCAACACAGCGGGATCATGCGCGTCAAAAATAAAAAAATCGTATAGGCCGGGTATAACCTGGTTGATCGGGGGAAGGCCCTTGCCCTGGTTCAATCCCTGGTTTTTTACTGTTTGTGGAACTGCTTCCCTGCCTGTAGGCTTCCAGGGAATGAACACGCCCCTTTCCTTGTGCTGAAGGTCTACCTGCACCCAGGGCGTTGCGACAAAGATGCCCCATCCTTCGGTTCCGATAAGCATGGGAACAGGATTACGCGAACCATAAACGTCTGCCTGCCAGCGCGGCTGCATACTGTCGTAAGCGCCCCTCCGGTCGTATTGTATTTGTTGTTTGCGCCAGTCTGTACCGGGTACAGGCTTTGGGCCACCTTCACCCAAACCAAGCACCGGCTGATCGTCCATTTTAAAAGACATCGTGCCATCCTCGTGCAGGACAATGTTTTGCACCAGGTTGCCTTTTGAATCTTTAACAATCACTGTAAGCGGACGAGGTCTCACTTCTACCTGCAAGGCGCCCATCTTTTTCTGAATGCTGCTATTTATGGCCCGCACACTGATGTCCGCCACTGGATAGCCGCGTTCTGCCAAAGCAGGCGTATACGGAAAAGTTTCCGTGAAGCTTACCGGTTTCAATGTTACACGAATGCTGTGCTCACCCGCTGCTCGTATATCGAGCTGGCCCGGTTGACCGGCCACTGTAATATTTTGCGCATATAGGTGATTGTTAGTGATAACAAAAAGCAGTCCTACAATCCATTTATACCTGTGCATATAGTATTCTTTATCGGGTTATTTCAACTGAACCTTTTGCGAAGTGGAATACATCAGTTCATTAATGCCTTTTGTCTTAACTGCTACCCTCGCGTAAATAAAATTTTCGGCAGCCAGCGAAGCTGGGATAGTCACATTCAGCGTAACGGGGGTTGAAACATCAAACGGTGCTAGTCTTTGTGTATTGGCAGTATTGTTATTCTGGTCTAACACATAATTAGGCCCGATATACAAACGCACCAGTTCCATTTCCCTGGAAGTATTAACTGCCTGTATGGTAAAGGTTCCGGCAACTGTAGAACCACTTTTCTGGAAAGCTGCGTTGCGGATCACGAAATAAGGTTCTACCACGATATCTAAAGTTGCCGAACCGTTTAGGTTCACATCAATCGAATCCGGAGAGTCTACCCACGGTCCTGCTCCCCTCGCCCTGACTAATTTATAATTCCCGTTGAAGAGTACGGCAGAAAAACTACCGTCCTGCGCGATGTTCAAAGAAAGCCGGCTGAAAAGTTGAAATCCATGCTGCCAGATCTCAAAACTTACACCTCCTGAACGTACTCCAATAGGTTCTTTGTTATAAACGACCCGACCGGTTAACGTAGATTCAGGGGGTGTACGGTTATCCTTTTCACATCCGGCAAGCAATAAAACGAATATTGCAACTAGCGGTAATCTATAGTCTAAAATTTTCATCGCATCAAAATTTTAATGGAAAGGATTACGAATAATTTTCGGATTATTGTCAATGACGCTTTGGGCAATCGACGAATAATAGTTACCTGGCCTGAAAAATCGCGGGGCTTTAAACCTGGGCGCAATAAATTTATCGAAAACATATTTGCCGTCGTCCGGATGGCCGGGTCGAATAACGCGGTAAGGATACAGCGCATAGATATTTGCATCCGGGTTGGTAGTGGTTCCATCCCATAATTTATCGGCGATTCTCCATCGTCTCAGATCCCAAAGACGATGGTCTTCGAAAGCGAGCTCTACCTTTCGCTCATTTTGGATTCTTTGCAGGGTGAGGACAGTAACACTGTTGGCAGCGAAGCCGGCCCTTTGCCTGATTGCATTGGTAAACAGCAAAGCATCGCCCGTTAAGCCGAGTTCAAAAGCTGCTTCAGCGGCGTTCAGATAACTTTCTCCCAGCCTGAATACCACCCACCATGTGTCGCTTTGAAGTGCTGAAGTACTGGCACCTGCGGTAGCATCGATGTATTTGCGTAGATAGAATCCAGTGTTCGATACAAAGGTAGTAGTGCGGCTGGGGCCGTCTTGTCCGGTAAGTGGTTTGCCATCGGTATAATTACTGTTCAAGGCGCCTGCGGTTGTGTCTTTTTTTTTGGCGGCTGATTACAATACATACACCCGGGCCTCAATTTTAAGCGGTTTACCCGAAAAATAAACGCCCGGGTACATGATGGTGCCGTAAAGCCGGGCATCTTTGTTTGCAAATATATCCTGGGGATTGGTATAAAATATCCAATTTGCCTGCCCCGCAGCAGTATTGCTGCCGGTTCCCACACCTTTTAAGGTTCCGGGTGTGCCGTCGAGGTATTCATAACTCTCAACCAGGTTGAGCGATGGAGAAGTAAAGGATGATCCCTGGCCGCCGTCTTCAAAAAGTGAACGTGCAATATTATTAAATGTATGCAAATGCCTTTTGCCCTGCGATTTCAGGTAATCAACGGCGAATATCACTTCCGTGTTGCCATTTTTGTTAACAAGTGCATCATAGAAATTCTCGCCTAAAACCGGGTTCGTCCTGTACAGCGTATAGGCGCCACTGTTGATAATCTCTTTAGATGCCTCCAGTGATTTTTGGTAGTAGCCCGTTGCCTTCGACTGTGGAATGCCCACTTCTCCACCGGGAGTGCTGCTCATTGTTAACCCCGGCTGGTTGTTGTACCTGGCTAAAGAACCGGCATAAAGCATGGCACGGCTCTTTAAAGCCAGCGCGGTATATTTATTAGCCTGTCTCTTGCTGCCGGCATTTCCCAAATCGTTTTTGATGGCATCCAATTCGGCAGCTATAAAATCATAGACTTCCTCCTCTTTGTTACGCGGTTGTTGCAGGTAAGCAGGATCACCGGCGAAATCGTAGATCAGTTGTTTGGTAATAATCGGAACGCCTCCCATTCTTTTCACCATCTCAAAATAATCCATCGCACGAAGGAAACGCAGTTCGGCAATGTACTGCTTCTTGAGAGTCGGCGTAAGTTCAACAGAACTGGATTCGGTAATCTTGTCTATGGCTACATTTACATCCCGGATAAATCCATAGTCCCAAATGCGCCATCGGTCAAATTCATAATTGATAAGATTGTTCCGCACCTCCACATCGTTATTGCTCAATCCCGACCACATGCCTTCATCGAATATGGAAAAGTTTTCATTGCCTGTTGCCAGGGAAGCGTACCTGGGTAGCCTGTCGTACAGGTTTGCCAACAAACCGATGATGAGTTTCGGATCTCTGTAAATTTGCTCGTCGGTAAAAATAGTCTGGGGGATCGTATCGAGCAATTCATCTTTTTTACAGGAGAAAAAGCAAGCCACTAAAAATATGCCTACCAATAGATTTATTACACTTTTCATAGTATAGCTTTAAAGGGTTACATTAATCCCGAAGGTGTATAATCTCATATTCGGATATACCAACCCTGTGTTGAAAGAGATTTCAGGGTCAATTTCAATGTCTTTTACATTATCAAAAGAAAACAGGTTGGTGCCAGTTGCATACACCTGTATCATAGAAAGGCCCAGTTTGCCTGAAAGGTTCTTGGGAAAAGTGTACCCGATTTCCAGGTTTTTAAGACGCAGGTAATTTACGTTGGTAATCCAGTAATCGCTGTGCGTGATATAATCTACATGTGAACCGGAGCCGGTTCTGCGAATAGGTGGATATTTTCCCGGGATCCATGGACTGTTCGGATTGAAGAGGTCTTGCCGGTGCCAGCGATCATTGAAAATATACTCCGGTGCGTTATGTATGGCCTGGAATGGTATCGCCAGTTCAAATATGCGGTAATAAGATTGCATGGTAGCGCCCGCCCAGTCTGTCATCAGGCTGAAGCCTTTGTAGTTGAAACCTGCACTCATTCCAAAGCTCATGTAAGGATTGCCTCCTAATGCATACCCGATGGGCCTTTCATCGAGGTTGGTAATCACACCATCGCCGTTAACATCTTTAAACATCAGGTCGCCGGGTAAGAGCGTCCTGTTGCCCTGGCCGTCATTGTTGATCTTGTAATCTTTTATCTCCTCTATCGACTGGAATTGACCAGTTACCTGGTAACCCCAATGAATATCGGCCCAACGGTTGGCAGTAGCATTACGGTATTCATCAAACGAATTTCCAAAACGGGGCTTGTAAAGATCCAGTATTTTCCGGCGGCCCAGTGTTCCGTTGATGCTCACTGTATAGCCTAATTTACCGGTCCTGGAGGCGTAAGTAATTATTCCTTCCACACCTTGCGTTCTTTCAGAATTAAGATTTTCTGACGGCAATGTATACCCGACTTCGCTAGGTACCAGTACGTCGTACCTGGGTGTTGGTATGCCGGTCAGGTCCCTGGCGAACACATCAAATTCAGCGGTGAGCTTGTTGTTGAATAAGCCGATATCCAGCCCCAGGTTTTTTATGGTACTGGTAACCCAGGTGATGTTAGTGATTGGTAATCCACGAACGCCTATTCCGGTAACCAGGCCGCCATCAAATACATAGTTCCCGCTTCCGAAATTTCCACCGGGAAGAAAGTCAAATGCGTTCACTCCTCTTTCCTGGCCGGTTTTTCCCCATGACGCTCTTATCTTTACGTTTGTTATGATTTTGCCGAAACGCTCGTTAAAAAACTTTTCTTCAGAAAGCCTCCAGCCGGCTGAAATACCGGGGAACAATCCCCATCTTTTTCCTGGAGGATAGATATGAGAACCGTCGTACCGGCCCAGCAATTCCAATAAATATTTTTGCTTGTAATCATAATTAAACCGGCCAATTACTGATGCGCGTTTACTAATGTTGTAAAGATCGGTGAAGCCATTAATGTTGAGCAGGTTGATAAGGGGGGTGTAATTGGTAGGAGGAATGGAACTGATGCTCAGAGACTGATCAATGGCGCTGGCATATTCATAAGCCGCCATAGCCGACAAGCTGTGATCTCCAAGATCTTTGTTATAGTTAAGCTGAACCTGCGCAAAATTTTCCTGAATTTCCTGCCGCGCTTTGTTTCGAAGCGCGAGATTGAATGGTACCGGCACATAGGTGTCTGTGGCAGGTTTGTACGAATACGTGCTGAACGATTTTCGCTGTAGCTCATTCTTGTTTTGCTTGTAATTATAAGAATAAGTGGCTTTGGCGGATATGCCGAAAGGCAATTCAAAACTGGTATAAAAGATGCTGGCAAGATTATGCCAGGTGTTATCCTGTTTGCCAATTACGTTTTCGTTATAAATTAATGGATTTCGGGAAGGGTTGTTTACATCCGCATTGATATAATCCGGATTGTCGTTTGCATACAAACGTTCTGTAGGCCACATCGTGAGGATAGCTAGAAATGGGTTGTCGTATGTATTGCCACCCGTGGTAGAAGCAGGCTCATGGCGCGACTCTATCCGGCCACTTAACTGGGTTCCTAATTTTACACCCTTGATAATGGTTCCTTCTACATTGGCCTGGAAATTATATCGCTTAAAATTATATTGTTTTAAAACCGCCTGCTGCGACAAGCCACCCATGGAAACGTAATAATTCATCTTATCACTTCCCCCGCTTGAACTTACATTGACGTATTTTTGAGGCGCATTCTTTCGTAAAATATAATCTCGGTAGTTTGTTTCCTGGAAACCTTTCTCTGTTCCATCCCGCCATTTTTGTAAAAGTTCGGGGGTAGTGGTAGGCGTTAGCCCTGCATTTTGTTCAGCTTCCGCCAATGCACGCACGTAATCACCGGCACTGGAAGCGGAAATGTAGCGGGTTAGATTCTGAAGCTGGTAATAACTGCTGACGTTCAGTGAGTTTTTTTGAGACGACTTGCCTTTTTTTGTTGTAACGAGCACCACTCCATTAGATGCACGAAATCCATACAGCGAAGCAGATGCATCTTTCAACACGGAAATGTTTTCGATGTCTTCCAACCCGATATTATTAAATTGTCCCTCACTTTGGGGAACGCCGTCTATTACAAAAAGCGGGCTACCCAGGTTACGAATCTGGATGGCAGCGGCGGCACCGGGCCTTCCCGTAGTCTGGCGGGCAGTGATGCCTTGTATCTTTCCCACCAACGCGCCTGAGGTGGTAGATGAGGGTGTACGCGTAAGATCAGATGATTTGATAGAACTAACCGCACCGGTGATGCTCCCCTTTCTTTGAGTACCGTATCCAACTACCACCACATCATTTAATTGCTGTCCTTCCGTCTGCAGGTCCACATCAATATTACTGCGATTGGCTATTTTTATTTCAAATGAAGTAAAGCCCACATAACTAAAAACCAGGCTTCCATTAGACGGGGCGCTGATTGAATAACTGCCCTGGTCATCAGTTTGCGTGGTGGTGCCCGTACCTTTTACGTTGACTGTTACGCCTGTTAAAACGCTATCTCCGCTACTAACTTTGCCGGTAACTATTTTTTGTTGTGCTGACACAGCTACCGACAAAAGCAGCAAGGAAACTAGTACAAAGAAAAGATTTTGTTTTTTTGAACGGCAACAAGATTGCCGGTAAACAGAAGTGTATATCTTCCATTGAAACAATCGGACTTTCATGGCAAGTATAGTTTATTAAAGGTTAAATATTAATCTCAAAAACCTGTATCAACGCATTACTACTTTTACCTGGCCCGTAGCCCTTATATCTTCCGAGGAACTTCCTACCATTACCGTAAACGTACCAGGCTCCACTATAAAAGCATGCGTTTTTTCATCATAGAAAGCTAGTTTTTCAGCCGGCACGGTAAAGGAAAGGGTCCGTTTCTCACCCGGTTTTAAACTGATCCTCTGGAAACCCCTCAGCTCTTTAACGGGCCGCTTTACGCTGGCTATTACATCATGCACATACAACTGTACCACTTCATCGCCTGTTCGTTTGCCGGTATTTTGAATGGTTACCTGTAAGGTGACCAGGCCATCGGTCTTGATTTTTTTTGAGGCTATTTTGAAATTGCTGTACTTGAAGCTTGTATAACTTAATCCGTGGCCAAAAGGAAACAGCGGCTTTCCATTAAGATACATGTAAGTGAACCCTTTTGTTACATCGTATTCATCGACTGAAGGAACCTGGTCGGCAGAAGCATATACAGTCAGCGGAAGCTTGCCGCCGGGATTTACATTTCCAAAAATTACATCGGCAATGGCGTTGCCTCCTTCTTCTCCTGCCCACCACGCTTCAAGAATAGCCGGCGCTTTTTCTTTTATTAAGGGGATGGCCAGTGGTCCGGCGTTCAGCTCTACAACTATTGTGCGTGGGTTGGCGGCAAGGATGGCATTAACCAGTTCTTCCTGCTCGCCTGGCAAACCCAATGATGTGCGGTCGCGGCCTTCAGCTTCCACGGCCAGCGTAGTGCCTACATATAGTATCGCTATATCTGCCTTTTTTGCAGCTTCCACCGCTTTAAGTAATTCCTCTTTTGTATTAAGTATGAGTGCTTCGGTACTGTCTTTTCTAGCTATAATATCTGCCCCTTTCACATAGGTAATTTCAGTGCCGGCAGCCATACGGTTCCTGATTCCCATAAGCGGAGTAACAGGATCTGTTACCCTGCCGCTATAACCACCGGCTGTAAACAAATCAGCATGCGGGCCAATCACGGCTATCGATTTTACCTTGTTCTTATCCAGCGGCAGCAGCCCGTTGTTATTCTGCAAAAGCACCATCGACATCTGTGCTTTTTTTAATGCAAGCTGCCGATGTTGCGGGCTTCCTATAACATCAGGAGATATTTTATTATAGGGAACCATTGCTGGCGGGTCGAACTCGCCTAGCAGAAAGCGATTGCGCATCAACCTGTAGAGGGCGTCATTTAGCCTTTCTTCAGAAAGCAACCCCTTTTTTACTGCAGCAGGAATGTATTCCATGTATTCCCTGTCTGAAAAATCGCATCCGGCATTTAATGATTGTGCCACGGCGTCTTCAAACGTCATTTGTCCTTTTTCATGACCTTTTACCATACTGTTAACTCCACCCAGGTCAGACACTACAAAACCTTTGAATCCCCATTGATTTTTTAAGATGTCTGTGAGCAGGTATTTATTGATGTTATTGGGTACGTCATTGATCGCGTTGTAAGACGCCATCACCGATTGTGCACCGCCTTCTACAATGCAATCGCGAAAATGAGGAAGCCAGAATTCAAACAGCATGCGTTCACTAACGGTGGCGGACAGTGCCTGTCGGTTTCTCTCCACATTGTTTACCGCGTAGTGTTTAAGGGTAGCCACCAGTTTCAGGTACTTTGGATCGTTTCCCTGCAGGCCCTTAACATAAGCCACTCCAATGCGTCCTGTTAGAAATGGGTCCTCCCCATAACTCTCATTGATGCGGCCCCAGTAGGGGTTGCGACTGACATTGATAACCGGCGCACGATATATTAATCCCTTCTTTTCTCCGGGGAAGCTGGTATCACGGTGCCAGCCATTATAGATGCCGCGCGCTTCATCTGAAATAGCGGTTGCCACGTCATGGATCAGCACAGTGTCCCAGGTTGCTGCCATGGCAATGGAAACAGGGAACATGGTGGTGGGGCGGTTCCACCAAACACCATGCAGGCTCTGGTTCCAGCCGTCTGACTTTATATTAAAACGTTCTACCACCGGGCCCCTGTGATTTAACAGGATGGCCTTTTCTTCCAGGGTTAGGCGCGAAATGATGTCACGTACTCGCTCATCCGTAGTTTTTGAGGTGTCAAGAAAAAGATAATCATTTTTCTGCTCGGTCGGCGTTTGTGCTTCTAACGCGCCCACAGGGTATAGCAGGAATGATACTATTATTATCCTTAAGAAGCTGGCAGGTATCTTCATATTAGGAAGAGTTAATCGTTAGTGCTTTATAATACTATTTTAAAGGGGCGTCTTGAACCATTGGGTGGCCTGATTCATGCCGGCTTTATTGCGCACAGTAAGATTTCACTGAGTAGGCTAATGTGTAATTCATAGGATAAGGATCGGCTCTACCTTCGTTTTATGGGCAAAATGAAATCAATAAGTTTATTTGTTTAATTTCATTCAACTTTGTTGAATTCAAATATAGTAAAATGTTTTTCATAAAATAAAATTTATTTTTTAGCCCCTGGTAAGTTTTGAAAGCGCGGTAACATTCTATATTTTTAACCCTACTTGAATGAATCATACAACAGAAATTGTAAATATGCTCGCAGAACTGGTGGCAGAACAGAAAATAAACAAGTTAAAAATCGGCGACCGTATAAGGACAATGCGTGTAAATCAAAAACGCACGCTGCAGGAAATTGCCGACGCCAGTGAACTGTCTCGTAGTATGATTTCAAAAATCGAGAACAACAAAACGGTGCCTTCTGTGGCGGCTTTGATAAAGGTTGCGCAAGCCCTTGGTACCAATATCTCTAATTTGTTGGAACACGATGCGTTTTTAAATGCTATCATTACCACGAAACAAAGGGCGGAAGAAAATCTCACATCTACCGACAATGGTTACCTGATATATCCATACGGTTCGGAATACCATGAGAAAAAGATGCAACCGTTTCTGTTTGTGGCCAGGAAAGGTGAAGTAAAACAGCATGAAGTTTCGCATATAGGCGAAGAATTTATTTTTGTAATCAGTGGCCAGATGAAGATGCAGGTGGGTGAGGTGGAATACCTTTTAAAGTCAGGAGACAGCTTGTATTTTAATTCAACACTCAAACATGGCATCATGCCTGTTTCTAAAGAAGTTATTTACCTGGATATTTTCGTTTAATGATGTTTAACAGTGATCCCGCATCTTTTTTTTCAAACTCACTCCACCGTTAATTCGTGCTGGTTTTAATTAAAACAGTCGGCGTTTAAAATATAATGGCAATATTTACTTTCACTTTTAAAGCCATTATACCTTGCACATCTATTACTTATAAGCATGCTTAATAAAATAATTCAATATTCGATAAAAAATAAACTGGTAATTGGGCTTTTAACCGTTGTATTGATTGCATGGGGTAGCTATTCGCTTACTAAACTTCCCATAGATGCAGTGCCCGATATAACGGATAACCAGGTGATGGTTATAACTGTCACCCCTTCTCTTGCTGCCCAGGAGGTTGAGCGACTTATTACTTTCCCCGTAGAACAAACGATGGCCAGCATACCAAAGATCAAAGAGATGCGATCATTTTCGCGGTTTGGGCTTTCACTGGTAACCATTGTATTTGAAGAAGATGTTGAAATTTACTGGGCCAGGCAACAGATCAGTGAAAGGCTGGTTGATGCGGCAAAGCAAATTCCTGAAGGAGCAGGAATGCCCGAAATGGCGCCAGTTACTACCGGGCTCGGAGAAATATACCAGTATTCGCTACACGCAAAACCCGGGTTTGAAAAGAGGTATGACGCTATGCAACTTCGTACCATCCAGGACTGGATTGTTAAACGACAGTTGTTGGGAACTGCGGGAGTAGCGGAGGTGAGTAGCTTTGGTGGGTTGGTAAAGCAATATGAGATAGCCGTGGATCCTGAAAGGTTGCGGAGTATGAGTGTCAGCTTTGCGGAAATTTTTTTAGCACTAGAGAAAAACAACCAGAATACGGGCGGGGCCTATATTAATAAGGCACCGAATGCTTACTCCATTAGAAGTGAAGGGCTCGTTAGTAACATAGAAGACATCGAAAAAATAGTGATTAAGAATACCAGTACCGGTGTTCCCGTTTTAGTCAGGGATGTTGCAAAGGTTCAATTTGGAAATAGTGCCAGGTATGGCGCTGCTACCAGGAACGGACAGGGAGAAGTGGTAACTGGCATTGTTATGATGTTGAAAGGTGCTAATTCATCCCTGGTCATTAACAGCGTGAAAACAAAGATTGACCAGATACGGCAAACGCTGCCGGAAGGGGTTGTGATAGAACCATTCCTGGATAGGAAAAAACTAGTAGACAATGCCATCAACACCGTAAAAACCAATTTGATAGAAGGAGCATTGATCATTGTGTTTATTTTGATCTTGTTCTTAGGCAACCTGCGGGCCGGCTTAGTGGTAGCTTCGGTGATTCCCCTGGCAATGCTTTTTGCGATTTCTATGATGAACTTATTTGGAGTATCGGGCAACTTGATGAGTTTAGGCGCTATCGACTTTGGTTTGATTGTAGACGGAGCAGTAATTATTGTAGAAGCTATCTTACACCGGCTAACTGTTGTTCATTCCGCAAAACCGGAACTGAAAAAGCTCTCTTCCCCGGAGATGGACGATCATGTTTACCATGCTGCTTCAACCATCAGAAATTCCGCTGCCTTTGGAGAAATCATTATACTGATCGTATACCTGCCCATTCTGGCATTGGTAGGCATAGAAGGCAAAATGTTTAAGCCAATGGCACAAACCGTTTCTTTCGCTATAATGGGTGCTTTCATTTTATCGCTTACTTACGTACCGATGATGTCGGCACTTTTCTTAAGTAAAAAGGCTACTAACCATAGGAATATATCCAGCCGGATGATGGATTTTTTTCAGCGACGCTATCAACCACTGATGAAGGCAGCGATGCACCATCGCGGTGTAGTGATTTTAATTGCTTCAGGGCTTTTGGTTGCAAGTTTTTTTATTTTCAACAGCCTCGGCGGAGAATTTATTCCACAGCTCGATGAAGGCGATTTTGCGGTAGAAACTAGAGTGCTGGCAGGCAGTTCGATAGACCAGATCATCAATGCTTCCACAACGGCGCAACGTATCATTCTAAAAAAATTTCCCGAGGTAGACCAGGTGGTCAATAAAATCGGTTCCGGTGAAATTCCTACCGATCCTATGCCCATTGAAGCCAGTGACATGATGATCATTTTAAAAAATAAACGGGAATGGACGAGCGCCAAAACAAGAGAAGAACTGGCAGCCAAAATGCAAACGGAGTTATCCGTCATCCCGGGTGTTACCTTTGGTTTTCAACAGCCCATCCAGATGCGATTTAATGAATTGATTACCGGTGCAAAGCAAGACGTGGTTATAAAAGTTTACGGCGAAGACCTGGATGTACTAACGGAGCAGGCTGGCAAGATCGGCAGATTGATTAGGAAAATTAACGGGGTTGAAGACCTGTATGTGGAGGAAATCACAGGGTTGCCGCAGATACAAATTCAATTCAACCGGGACAAAATAGCGCAATATGGTTTAAATATAACGGATATCAATACTGTAATTAAAACCGCATTTGCCGGGGAAACCGCGGGCCAGGTGTACGAAGGCGAAAAGCGCTTCGACCTCGTTGTGCGTCTGAACAGTGAAGGCAGAAGAGACTTGCAAAATGTTCGCGGATTGTTTGTAAGCACCCCGGAAGGTTCACAGATACCCTTAGACGAAGTTGCCGACATTCAGTACAGGAACGGGCCTAACCAGATTCAGCGAGACGATTCCAAGAGGAGGATCACCGTTGGATTCAACGTAAGAAGCAGGGACGTGCAAAGCATTGTAAAAGAAATTCAACAGGAAGTAAAAACCAACATGAAGTTTCCACCCGGTTATTATATCACCTATGGCGGGCAATTTGAAAATTTGAGGGCGGCTAATCAACGACTGTCCATTGCTGTTCCCGTTGCATTACTGCTCATCCTGGTGTTGCTTTATTTAACTTTCAATTCTATAACGGAAACCTTGCTGATCTTTACAGCCATTCCGCTATCTGCTATTGGTGGTGTAGTCGCCCTGTGGATAAGAGGTATGCCTTTCAGTATATCTGCCGGTGTGGGATTTATAGCGCTTTTTGGCGTAGCGGTTTTGAATGGAATTGTACTGATCAGCGAGTTTAACAGGTTAGAAAAAGAAGGAATGAAAGATATCTATGAAAGGGTGCTCCTAGGAACCAACGTGCGATTAAGGCCGGTACTGATGACTGCGGCAGTAGCCTCCTTCGGCTTTTTACCCATGGCATTATCTAATTCATCGGGCGCAGAAGTTCAGAGACCGCTTGCAACAGTTGTCATCGGCGGATTACTATCTGCCACTTTTTTAACGCTGATTGTGTTGCCAGTACTTTATATACTGTTTGAAAAGAAAAAATCAAATGGCCCAAAAATGAATTTACCAGTAACAACTACTTTAATGATCTTATTTTTTGCAGGTGCTATTTTACCTGTCGTATCGTTTGCACAAGACAGTGCTTCTTTTGCCATTACCGGTAATATAGCAAAACTGACACTTCCCCAGGCAACGGAAATGGCTTTGAAAAATAACAACAGCATTAGAGCAGCAGGTTTGGAAACAGACCGCCTGAGAAGCCTGAAGAAAGGTTCAATAAATATCGATAAAATGAACATTTCTTATACCAGGGGTCAACTGAACAGTGTCAATACCGATAATTATATAAACATTACGCAACGTATGGAATTCCCCACCGTCTATTCCACACAATCGAGGCTGGCCCGGGAACGTATAAAAACCAGTGAGCTTCAACTGGCATTCAATAAAACGGACCTGGTACGTGACGTTAGAATTGCTTACGACCGGCTGGTCTATCACATCAATAAACAATCACTTTTATCGATTGAAGATACATTCAATACTAACCTGGTAAAGGCGAGCACCTTGCGGTATAAAACGGGTGAAAGCACACTGCTGGAACAAACCACCTCGGAGACCCAATCATTCAATATGAAAAACCGTTTGCAGCAAAATGAAGCAGATATCAGGATCGCACAAACGCAGTTACAAACCTTACTTAATTTAAAAGAAAGGATTACCGCGGCTGATACGGTTTTAATAAAACGGAGCTATGAATTAAAAGAGACGGTTTACAGGCCCGCCGAACATCCGTTACTATTGCTGATGAAACAGGAAATCGAGGTAACGAGGAGGGAAACTGACTTGCAAAAAGCCAGGCGATTACCCGATTTCTCAATTGGTTACATTAATCAATCCATGAAAGGTATCCAGGATGTAAACGGATTTGACCAGAAATTTTCGGGCAGCACCCGGTTCCAGGGTGCGCAGGTTGCAATTGCGATGCCCCTGTTACCAGGCGGATTCAAGGCAAATATTGATGCATCAAAAAAGAGCGAACAGGTAGCTGAAGCGAACCTGCAATATGAAGAAACGGGGCTGCAAGGCCAGGTAAACGTACTTACAGAGCAATATGTCAGGCACAAAAAGTCCATTGAATACTATGTAAATACTGCTCTGAAACAGGCAAACCTGATCATAAAAAATGGAGAAGCCGGATTCAGGAGTGGCGAGATTCCTTATATTCAATACATGCAGAGCCTTACGATGGCACTAAAAGTAAGGTCAGATTACCTGGATGAGATATATCAATTTAACCAGGCTGTTATTAACCTTGAATACATTTCAGGCTCCAATTAATTCATAAAACGTAAAGCTAATATATCGCGAATGAAACAGTTCCCTATTCTTTTTTCCTTTATGATCATCGCTTCATTACTTGGTGCATGTAGCCATGTAAATGAAGACAAAGAAATCACTGAACCAGCTGCACCTGTGCCGGCTGACGAAGTAACGCTTACAATAGATCAATACAATATAGCCGGAATCAAACTGGGGAAAGTGGAAACCAGGAACCTCGCCAGTATCATAAAAGTAAATGGCACCCTGGATGTTCCTCCACAGAATGTTGTTTCTATCTCCGCCCCGATGGGAGGATTTATCAGGAGCGCGGGCTTATTGCCAGGCCAGCTTGTAAAAAAAGGGCAGGTGATGGCTATTGTTGAAAATGCTGATTTTATAGACATCCAGCAGGATTACCTTGAAAGTGTAAACCGCATGGAATTTCTTGAACTGGAATTGAGGCGGCAGGAAGAACTGCGACGGGAAGAGATAAACGCTGCAAAAACGCTGCAGCAGGTGAATTCGGAATACAAAATGATGCGGGCAAAAATCAATGGCCTGGAACAAAAATTGTTATTAATCGGTATAAATAAGTCCGCATTGAACTCAGGCAAAATTGTACGGACCAGTAACCTTCATTCTCCCATCACCGGGTATGTAACAGAGAGCAATGTTAATAGGGGTAAATATGTGAATCCAACGGATATTTTATTCCAGTTAACTGATAAAACGCATCTCCACCTTGCCCTGGATGTGTTTGAGAAAGATCTCGCAACAATAAAGGTTGGACAGCCCATAAAATTTGCACTGGCGAATGAAATCGATTTTACCAGGCAGGCGAAAGTTTTCCTGATTGGAAAAGCAAAAGGAACCGACGGGATGATACCTGTTCACTGCCATATAGCAAGTGTGAATGACGCGGACCTGCTACCTGGATTGTATGTGAAAGCATGGATAGAGACTAGCGATAACGAAGTGGCATCCCTGCCATCGGAAGCGATTGTACAATCTGATGGCAAAGATTTTATTTTTATCCGGGAAGACACCTCGCAGAATAGAACCAGGTTTAAAATGATGCTTGTCGGCAAGGGTCTGGAGAATGAAGGCTTTACCGCCGTAACACTTCCACAGGATTTTAACTTGCTCCAAAAAGCGGTTGTTATCAAGGGCGCATATACGCTGCTATCAGCCTTGAAGAATGTGGAAGAATAGGTGGATGCTGTAAACCAGAATTACTCAAATGACATGTCGAAATTAACCATCATTAAAATCATTCATACCCTGGTATGGGTTTTTTTTAACGTAGTACTTTTCTATTTACTGTATGCTGTCATCACCAATCAAATAGACAGGTTAGTTTGGGTTGGAATTGGTATCATCCTGTTGGAAGGATTAGTGCTGCTCTTCTTTAAAAGGATGTGTCCTATTACTTTAGTTGCCCGGAAATATTCTGATTCAACGAAAGACAACTTTGATATTTTTCTGCCGAACTGGTTGGCAAGGAACAATAAACTGATCTACACCATATTCTTTATCATCATCATGTGTATGCTGATATATCGAATCCTTAATCAAAATTGACACAAAAAAGTAAATGTATGGAAGATAATGGAATAGATAATTTGTTGACTGATCAAAATGAACATATTCTTAAACTTCATAAAATTGTAAAGGACACAATTGATGAAGAAAAACTTATGATCAATAACCTGCTTAACCCACCAAAGGAAATTTTAACTTCCGGGCAAAGTATTTCCGATAAAGTTGCACGATTTGGAGGTAGCTGGAAGTTTATCATTTTATTTGTCATCATTCTATTTTCCTGGATAACATTTAATGTTATTGCACCGATTAAAGACAACTTTGACCCCTATCCCTTTATTCTTATGAATTTAGTCCTGTCATTTATTGCGGCACTACAAGCACCGATCATTATGATGAGCCAGAATCGACAGGAAGAAAAAGATAGAATGAGAAACGAAAATGATTACTTGATAAACTTAAAGGCCGAGATGGAAATCAGGAGTTTGCACCAAAAAATGGACTTACTTCTTGAGGAGCAACTTAAAACACTTTATGAAATGCAAGCAAAACAATTTAAGATGCTGCAAGAAATCAACACCAAATTTGACAATTTTAAGCGCTAAGAATTATCTAACTTCAAATAAGGTTCTCCAATGGTTATGAAAAGCTACGCCCATCCATTCTGTAGAAAGATAAGGTGGTTTTCCGATAATTCAGGAATGGCATTTATTGGGGTTTGCTTATTGGAAATAAACAACCATTGCAAACAAACTGATTGTTTTAATCATCACAATCAGCCTGTTGCGTGAGGACAGTTCAATCGCCCTGTATGGCATGGAGATCACTGAATATCTTACACCTTAAATTTCGCTTTTTTTTTGTAAAATTTCAGATTGATCAATGAATTGATTATAAATTGTTGGACTGGCGTCGGCGACATTATGATATGCTTATATTTTAACTGCCCCTAATGTATACAATCCTTATAAAAGTTAAAGTATTAGAAGGCAATTAGATTGGCCAGGTGACTAAAGAAATTAAAGTGACATATGTAAGCTCAAATTTTAAAACAACAATTTCAATCATGGTTGTCCGGAATAAATTAATAAATTCTTTCCAAATCCTTACTGGAGGCTAATCTTCGCTCATCCCCTCCTGGGAGGGGTAGGGGTGGGTAAAACGTTGACTTTCAATATTCCAGGTAATTTAGTCGGACAGTAACAATTTTCAATTAATTATTATTCCATATGTTATAGCAAGACCGTCAGTGAAGTAATGCAAGGGAGTTTCGTCCAGGCCAGGTAATGTAATCGCCCAAAGTACTTACGCCACAGTTATATCTTCATTTAAATAAACATCCTGAATGGCCTGTAGCATTTTTACACCGTCAGCAAAGGGCCGTTGAAAAGCTTTTCTTCCGAGGATAAGGCCCATACCCCCTGCGCGCTTATTAATAACGGCCGTAATAACTGCTTCCTGCAAATCTGTTTCACCCATACTTTCTCCACCGCTATTGATGAGCCCTACCCGGCCACTATAGCAATTGAGCACTTGGTAGCGACAAAGGTCAATCGGATGATCAGAGGTAAGCTTTTCATAGACCAGCTTATGCGTTTTGCCGTGTTTCGTTGCCAGGTAACCGCCATTGTTGGTGGGCAGTTTCTGCTTTATAATATCGGCCTGGATAGTGACACCCAAATGGTTCGCCTGGCCGGTAAGATCAGCAGAAGTGTGGTAATCAATCCCCTCTACTTTGAAAGCGTTGTTTCTGGTATAACACCATAAAATAGTTACCATACCGAGCTCATGTGCCATTTCAAAAACCTCTGCTATTTCCTTCAACTGGCGCGCACTTTCTGCAGATCCCCAATAGATGGTTGCTCCTATGGCGGCAGCTCCCATGTTCCAGGCACTTTTCACCGTACCAAAAAGCGTTTGATCATATCGATTGGGATGGCTTAAAAATTCATTGTGATTGATCTTAAGCACAAATGGAATCTTGTGCGCATATTTCCGGCTCATGATACCCATTACTCCAAATGTTGAAGCCACGGCATTACACCCGCCTTCTATGGCCAGTTGAATGATCTTTTCCGGATCAAAATATATGGGGTTAGGTGCAAAAGATGAACCGGCGCTGTGCTCTACACCCTGGTCGACCGGAAAAATGCTGCAGTACCCGGTGTTTGCTAAACGACCATGATTTAAGACGGCCTGATAATTCTTAAGTGTCTGATTGTTGCGGTTACTATTGATCCAGACATCATCTACATGCGTGGAAGAAGGCAGGTGCAGGTCTTGTTTGGGAATGGTTGTGCTGGTATGGTTTAAAAGGTATTCCGCTTTATCTCCCAGTAAGTCGATTATTGATTGCGATGCCATAATATTAGTTTTACGAATTTGCAAATTACATATAAAGCCGCGATACATTTTTTACTTACTCATTTACCTTCAGCATCATACTGGCGGTACCAGCAACTAGAATACTACTTAAACTCATCAATACGGCGCCGGCTGCAGGACCTGCGTGATCATGGCCCTCATGAGTGTTACATCCTTAAGTAAATTTATTACATATTTAAAGTGGCCATCCTATTAATAATTGACAATCAAATAATAACTTGCCTTGGTAACCAGCAATGATGCCCTTGTTTTATTAAACGAATATAGCGCGATCTAAAGCAATACAGCTACACCTTTGTATTTTTCAAAGGTATTCAGCAACCACTACTTTCGGATTGAACAATCTACCTGCAACTCATACTACTGAACAAACAGTCAACTGAATCAGTGATGATGTGCAGTAGCAGGCCTATCGATATGATCCGGGACTTTGGATGGAACAATAAAATAACATAAATCAAAATAGCCAGGTAGCCGTGAAGCGGATGAAAACCGATACTGCACCGGCATGGATCAAACACAGGATCGGCTAATAAATGATCCAGGTCTATCAACATAGTCAGTAGTAATATAAGATAGATCCTTAACCATTGGGACCGGTTAAAAAAATATGCGATTAGAAGAGGAAATACAAAGTGCAGGAAATAGTGAACAGTCTGCTGCATATATTCTGTAAGCTGCTGCTGATTTTATAAACTTTTATCACTTTAATTTAAATTAGCCCCTGCAAAGGTTTGTACAGTGCAAGGGCTATCTTGAGGTAACAGAAGTATGCTTATTATTGCCCGTACAATCATTAACGGTTTTTCAATAACCACTTTTGCAGCTCCGCAATTTCCATTTCCTGGTCTTGTTTCATTTTCTCCGCCATATGCTTTATCATAGGTTCATGACCGTAATGAATAACAAGGTCAGCCATTTCAATAGCGCTTTGGTGATGAAAAATTATTAGAATAGCAAAGTCATGATCCAGGTTGCCGTTTATGATCTGCAAATCAGCATTCCTATCCATCTTTTCCATACTCATTTCCATTTTCATGTTGAATTCAGGATCCATTTCATGTGGAAGATGATGATCCAGGAAAGACTGAAGTTCGGCTACTTCCATTGTCTGCATTTCTTTCATCCTGTGAGCCATTCGCCTGATAGTGGTATCTTTTCCATTTTTCAAAACAATATCAGCCATATGTATAGCCCCCTGGTGGTGCATCATCATCATCTTTGCAAAATGATGATCCGGATCGCCCGGCATAGGTGTAGTCATCATGACCCTGATCATTTTGTGCATTTCGTTCATCATGACATTTTTATCATGCTCTTCTATGCGTATAATGTCGTGTTTGCTGCAAGAAACAAATGAGATTAGTACAATGCTCAATAGAATAGATTGAATCGTTTTCATGATTTAGCGTTTTATGGAAACCATTAGTTAAGAGATGCAATTATTTACATTTTTGCCAACAGGTTCCGAGAATTTATCTTTAAAAGTTCTGCCAATGACTATCTGACGTTTAGTCAGAGTGTGTTTATTCAAAAAATAATGGAAGAAAACATTAAATGCGGAAAACATTGTTAGAAATGAACAAAGGCGGCTTATAACCTTGTGGTGAAGCGAGAATTTTCGGCAATTGAAAATTAATTAAATTTTACTTGACAGCGTTTACAGTATACGAACTCAAACAAGTACCTTGTCAAATTTTTATTAATTCATAGGAAACCTGTTGATATGTTGATCTTTGCCTGATCTCAGTTCTTGCTCATTTTTCACACTATTTTGTTCTTTTTTTTCATGCCGCAACCATCGCAGTTGCTGGTTTCTTTTCTTATCAGGTATGAACTTATCAGCTTCCCCATGCAATAATGATGGTTCATTGTAGCTGCGCCAAAAGCCTAGATGAATGATAGCTGTTTATTGTGAGGAAAGCCTGTTTCATAAAAAACATATAATCCAAGTATTAAAACGTTCAAAAATTATGCCCTCAAATCTCCCGTTAAGCGTTTTTAGAAAGTTTCCGAATAACATTTTTCCATCTTTTGGAGCTGACAAAATATAATAAAAATCCAGACAATATGGTCAGTAGACCGAAAATTGAAAATGCCTGTAACAGCCAGTTATTGAAATTATCCCGATCTTTATAGCCCATTGTATGCATCATCCATAAAAAGTCAAATACCCGCCACTTATCATTTCTGAAAGATGCTACTTGCCCGAAATCAGCGGACACATACACGGTAGAATTTGTCGGATGGTTGAATGTGACAGCCCAGGCAGGCAGCGGCTTTTCACGGTATTCATGATGGTGATCAGTAT
>JBBJOD010000269.1:0-7133 GCA_037721715.1 Chitinophagaceae bacterium
ACAGAAGCCTTACAGGAAGTGATTGTATGAACCATTAAACGATTACCGAGGTAGAAAGCACGATACCCTCAATGTTTTGGCTTAATTGCCGCATTCTATAAATACGCTCCTTTGAATCGTCTGCACGCTGGTCGACAGGACACGCAAAATTTCCCACCTGCTGTGTAATTTCATAACCTAAACGTTTAGCAATACCGAAAACAAATGGGCGCCATCCCCATCCTATATCTTCCTGCACCAGGTCAAAATAAGGCACCAGCTTCCTGTTAAATAAAAAAGGACCGTAGGTATAATCCAGTGGCTTTCCTGTAATCTCTGAACAACAGAAATTGATGGTTGTTTCGGTACTTTTCTGAAAGGCTGGAAAAGAATTAAATGCTTGTGCAGACCGGGAAGCAAGCATCACTCCGTTCTGTTCATTTGCTTCCTCGTTATCAAGAAAGCCGGGTAATGATGTGTTAAAAAATTCGTACTTGTCTGGTTCTGTATACAAAATATATGCTGAACCGGACTCATAAGCTGCCTGTATACTGATTTTTACCTGCCACCAGACGCCGGCAGCTTTCCTGGGCAACAAAGTGAAGTGCGGAAAGTTGTTTAAGAAGTCAGTAAACGCTTTGCCGGAACCGCCATCGCAGATAAATACCGGAATTTGCAGCTTTGCAAGTTCTTGCAGTGAAGTCCGTAACAGTTTATCTTCGCTGGCAGTACGGGCCCAGGTGATTGTTGCAATCGAAAGAAGCTCCTTATTCATATTTTTAAATAGTAGCAAAAACTACCAGCAATAATAAACAGATTTACTTTATCGGCTAACGATTAATTATCTTGTAAGCTGAGATAAGCCAACCCTGGATCAATCCACGGTTCGTAGGCTTGCAACCCCCCAATAATTATTCCCTTGTTAACTCAGCGCCCATTATCGGCGATTTGCAAAGGCATATCAATTGCAACCTGCCATAGAAGACCTAAACTTACCGCTGATGAAATACGGAACGCTATTATTTGTATTGTTATTTATACTGAACACCTGCTATGGTCAGTTTAATGACAGCGTTTTCCACCAGCTTGTTTATGCCTCAACAGGGGTCATCAACAAAACAAATGAAGGAAGTTCATATGTCTTAAATAACATCCTTAAATACAATATCAGGAAAAAAATTATCTCGTTGAATTTTTCCGGCAGCTGGATATATGGAGAGCAACAAAGCAGGGTCACCAATAAAGATTATACTACAACGCTCGATGTTAGTATTTTTAAAACCACCCGCCGTTTTTATTATTGGGGCCTGGGTAATTTTGAAAAGAGCTATTCGTTAAAAATTAACAGTCGTTTGCAGTTAGGTTTGGGAGCTGCGTATAACCTGGTGAATGAAAAGTCGGCATGGGTTAACCTGAGTGATGGCCTCCTGTACGAGACAAGTGACCTCTACCAGGATCCATTAAAAAGAGATATCTATCAAACCATCAGAAATTCATTTTTACTAAGATTTCGATGGGTGCTTAAAGAGATCATCGTACTTGACGGAACCAATTACATTCAGCACTCCTTATCAAATAAAGAAGATTATATTATACGGTTAAATAACTCGCTTTCTTTCAAGCTGCGTAAATGGCTCAGCCTGTCTACAGCTGTGGGCTTCAATAAATCAAATAGAACAAGAAGAGAAAATCTTTTGATTACCTATGGACTAAATCTGGAGAAATATTTCTAGCCGGACGTACGCTTACAATGGCATTGAAAAACCTGTTTGCAGTTAACTGTGGCGATGGCACCACTGTGTATCTACTTCTTCTTTTTCGGCGTTTTAGTTCCTTCTTTCCTGGCTTCAGACAAACCAGTGGCTACTGCCTGCTTAGGGTTCGTAACTTTCTTATCACTTTTCCCGATATTCAATTTACCTTCTTTCATACCATATAAAATTACTTCTAGTTTTTCCTGGGCCTTTTTTGAATATTTAGCCATATGCTTATGTTCACTATTGAAATTAAGGCTGCTTTTATTATTTAGTTGTCCGGGTGATTCTTGTCTTACGCAATGTAGTATCAACGCGTTTATTGGTACCTGATTTGATGGAATCGCCCTTATTGTCTATCTTCTTGTTCATCTTGTCTGTCTTGTTCTCCATCTTTTTGTTCATATTATCTGTCTTGTTTTCCATTTTTTTATTCATACTGTCTTGCGAAAACGCAAGGACGCTTATCAAACAAAACGCGCACGAAATAGCTGTCTTTTTCATAGAATGCTTTTAAAGTGAGGCAATACTATTTTTCGAACAAAAAACATGCCTTTAAAAATTTTGTCAGCCAGGAAACCTGGTCAAAAAAATCTTCGTAACGTACAGGCTTACCACGGAACAATATTCCCGCATCAACAAATTCAACCTTACCGGTTTCCGGCAGCAAAAATGGATCCATCAGTCCCATTCGGAATGTAGTTGTAATGTTTATTCCACCAGAATGGAGAATCATCTATCTTTAATTTCCATTTCTCTCCATTTTAAACGGAACCAATAGCTGCCATATGAAAATAGTTCGTCGATACATTGCGATCCTTACCATCCTGCTTTTGAACAGTTTTAGTATTTCTGCACAAACCGACATTATAGGGTCATCCGCCAAAGTACCGGCACACCCGCGCCTGCTATTGTTGAAAGGGGAAGAAGCGGGTATCACCAAGAATTTTAGAACCGATAAAACCTGGAACAAGGTTCATGGAGCCATACTCAAAGCCAGTGATGAGTTGGTTACGCTACCTCCCGTGGAAAGGATTCAGATAGGTCGCCGCCTGCTTGCTACTTCAAGAGAAGCTTTAAGGCGCATCTTTTATTTGTCATACGCGTGGCGGCTGACGCAGCAGAAAAAATACCTTGACAGGGCCGAAAAAGAACTACTTGCAGTATCGAAATTCAGTGATTGGAACCCAACACACTTCCTGGATGTGGCTGAGATGACGATGGCAGTAGCTATCGGTTACGACTGGCTTTATCATGATCTAAGCCCGAATACCCGGGCTGTTGTGAAAGAAGCGATCCTTAAAAAGGGATTGGAACAATCGATGGACCCTAAGTACAATAGCTGGTTGAAAGCATCTCATAACTGGAACCAGGTTTGTAATGCGGGCATGACGTATGGCGCGCTTGCAATTTACGAGGATCAGCCAGACCTTGCAAAAAAGGTCATCAACAGGGCAATAGAATCGATCGCACTGCCGATGGAAGACTACGGCCCGGACGGAGCTTACCCGGAAGGATACGGCTATTGGGGTTACGGAACCAGTTTTAATGTGATGTTCATCAGCGCGCTTGAGAAAGCCTATGGTAAAGATTTTGGACTGAATGCCAAACCGGGGTTTTTGAAAACAGCCGGCTACCTTGAAAATATGACAGGCCCATCAGGAAATAATTTTAATTATTCCGACGCAGGCTCGGGTGGTGAACTTCAACCAGCGATGTTTTGGTTTGCTTCGAAGTTAAAGGACCCTTCCGTATTATGGGTAGAACGCAGCCGCCTGGTAAAAGACGATCCTACGCGATACAGCAGAAACCGGTTGCTTCCTGCCATCATGTTATGGGGTGGAGGTATAAATATTGACAAGATTTCGGCACCTGCTTCCACCATGTGGGTAGGAAAAGGCAAGTCACCTGTGGCACTTATGCGATCTTCATGGACTGATTCGAATGCAGTTTATATTGCAATGAAAGGTGGTTCTGCATCGGTAAACCATGCGCACATGGATATCGGCTCATTCATTATGGAGGCAAACGGAGTAAGATGGGCAATGGATTTCGGAAGCCAGGAGTACGAGTCTCTAGAATCGAAAGGCATACAATTATTTGGCAGAACACAGGATGCTCAACGCTGGCAGGTATTTCGTTACAACAACCTGGTCCATAACACGCTTACCATCAACAATCAATTTCAAAAAGTTGATGGATATGCACCTATCACCTCTTCCTCCGGTGTTTCCCAGTTTATGAGTGCTACTGTTAATCTTACCGAGGTATATAAAGGTTCCGTTGCCAATGCCCATCGCGGTATTGCCATCGTTAATAAGCAGTATGTGGTGGTACGCGATGAAGTGGAAACGCTTTCTAATGAAACCACTGTCCGCTGGACACTTCTCACCCCTGCTGAAGTAAAAATAACTGGGGCTAATACCGCGGAGTTAACTAAAAACGGAAAAAAACTTCTACTCCAGGTTACAGAACCCGCCAACATCACCATGAAGACCTGGACAACAACGCCCCCGCATGATTACGACGCGCCTAACCCCGGAACTGCACTTGTAGGCTTTGAGTTAACAGTTCCTTCCGGCACCAAAACTGCCATATCGGTAGCATTGATTCCGGAAGGTGCTCAAATAAAAACAACTCAAAAAGTTCCGGCTTTGCAGTCATGGGGCCGGTAAAGTAAGATTCACCCTTGGGCTAACTGCACCGCAATGAAAAAGAGTACTTCATTTTTACAGGCGAATCTATTTCTGAAGAAGATGGTCAGGTTAATCGCCTTAGTTGGTTGGCTGGTATTGCCAGCCAGTCAGCAGGCAATAGCACAGTTGCCAAGGGCAAACGGTTACAAAGGCATATGGTTTACACTAGGCCAGTTTTCAACAAACGGCGATAAATATTCAGGCGGGCTCGGAACTTATACTTCAAGCCATATACCGATTGCTATTTATGCACAGCAGGTCAAAAAAACGTTTTTTGTTTTTGGTGGTACAACCGGTGAAGATAAAAAACACCTGCTGATTATGTTGTCTTACTATGACCATCAAAAAAAAATCGTTCCTAAACCTGTAATCGTCTACGACAAGAAAGGCGTAGATGACCCGCACGACAATGCTTCTATTTCAATTGATGAAAACGGTTTCATCTGGATTTTTGTAAGCGGCAGGAACACGGCCCGGCCAGGTTTGATCTTTAAAGGACGAAATCCGTTCCAGATAGACAATTTTGAAGAGATAAAAGTGGCTGAAATGACCTACCCTCAACCCTGGTGGGTAAAAGGCAGTGGCTTTCTTTACCTGTTTACAAAATATACTAAAGGAAGAGAATTATACTGGTCAACAAGTGTAGATGGGAAACTGTGGCAACCAGATCAAAAACTCGCCGGCATGGGAGGACATTACCAGGTTTCAAACTATTCAAATGGTAAGTTGTCTACTGTCTTCAACTATCATCCCGGCGGAGACGTTGACAAAAGGACGAATATTTATCTTGTGCAAACCAGTGATTTGGGCAAAACCTGGACAACCATAACGGGTAAGCCGGTTAAAACACCCTTAACGGATATTCATTCTGAAACCCTCGTTAAAGACTATGCTGCCGAAGCAAAACTGGTGTACCTGAACGATCTCAATTACGACCAAGAAGGCAACCCTGTTATTCTTGCAATAGTTAGCCGCGATTTTAAACCAGGCACACAGGGCAACCCGAGGGAATGGATGGTCATACACTGGAAAGACAACAAGTGGAATTTCCATAAAGTATGTGAGTCTACTCACAATTACGATATGGGCTCATTGTACATTGATAAAGATGGTTGGAAGATCATTGGCCCCACTGATGCCGGGCCACAAAATTGGGAACAGGTGGTGAGATGGCCATGTGGCAAAGCCGGGACGAAGGAACAACGTGGATTAAAACGCAGCAACTAACTGCTAACAGTATACGCAACCAATCATACGCACGAAGGCCCCTGGAAGCGCATCCGGATTTCTACTCGCTGTGGGCCGATGGCAATGCAGATAAAATGTCACGATCCGCCTTATACTTCTGCAATAAAAAGGGTGATAAGGTATGGATGCTTCCTTATCTTATGAAAAAAGATTTCGAACAACCGACCAGGGTGAAAGGATTACCGGTATCGCCAGGATTATAATAGTTACTACCTGACGGCGCTCATCTTTGAAGCGATTGTACAAACGATTTACATCTTAAGCTATAATTATGAAAAGAATTACTTTGATAGTTGTTGTTGCCGTTGTTCTCTCGCAGTCAATGGCAAACGCACAGAACTTGTTAAGCGGCAAATACCCAATGGAAGATTTCAAAAAGATACTTATTCCTCAGAAAGAGTGGGTTCCGTTTCCAAAGTTGGCCGATCGAACTGGCTGGAGCAAAGCTGATGAAGGAATGATGAAGAGTTATTTATCAGAGGCGGAGAAGTATGTAAATTATAACTGGCCCGCCATTCCCGCCACCAAATCATTGTTGATTGAACGTACCGGTAACCGCAGCGAATATGAGGCAATTAGTTTTGAGAAACGCCAGGTGCTGGGCACCCTGTTACTTGCGGAGATTTATGAAAATAAGGGGCGGTTTCTGGACCCACTTATAAATGGCATCTATTCAATTTGCGAGGAAACCTTTTGGGGTTCGTCGGCTCACCTTCCGAAAACCAAATCTTTATCGGGTTTAATGGATGTAGCAGCACCCTTTGTTGATTTGTTTAGTGCAGAAACAGCCACCTATCTTTCCTGGGTTGATTATTACCTCGGAGAAAAACTGGACGCTGTTTCGCCGCAGATCAGGAAACGTATTTACCTGGAAACAAATACCCGGGTGTTCCAGCCATTAATGACAAAACCGCATGGATGGATGACCACCAATGCCAATGGCCGGCGCCCCAATAACTGGAACCCCTGGATCTGTTCCAACTGGTTGAATGCCGCCCTGTTGCTCGAGAAAGATGAAGCCAAAAGGACGGCTATGGTCACCAAAGTGTTGGAAGTGCTCGATGGGTTCGTTAATCCATACCCCGCGGATGGTGGTTGTGATGAAGGACCTGGATATTGGGGAGCTGCTGCTGCCTCGTTGTACGACAATATCGCCTTGTTAAACCTGGCAACAAAAAATGCTTTTTCTTTTGTTTATGCCGATGAGAAAATCAAGAACATGGGTAAATTCATCTATCGTGCACAGATAGGCGAAAAATATTTCCTGAATTTTGCAGACGCTGATCCTCAACCCGGTATGGCGGCCAGTATGATTTACCGCTTCGGCAAAGACATTGCAGATGACGACATGATGAAGTTTGGCGCGTATTACCGCGACACAGAAGGTAGCAAACCAGGAAGATTTCATTATTTCAGGAACTTCTTTTCCCTTTTCTTGCAGGATGAATACAGAAAG
>JBBJOD010000270.1:0-7128 GCA_037721715.1 Chitinophagaceae bacterium
CTTTGGAACTCTTGAGAAAGGTTCGGCAAATTCCCCTGCCGTAGAGATGGAAAGTGTTCATCACTTTTACAAATTTGTCTCAGGAAGTGCTTTAAAAAGGCCGGCTTGGTTTTTCGACGCTTCCCAACAAGGAGATGCCATTGTAGATGTTGGTACCCACCTCGTTGACCTGGTTCAATGGCAATGTTTTCCCGATGCGTCGATTGATTTTAGATCCGATATTCAGATTCATTCAGCAAAAAAATGGGCCGCACCTTTAAGTCTCTCCCAATTCAGCGATATCACCAAGATGGATTCATTTCCTTCCTACCTTGACAGGTATGTGTCCAAGGATACTATTTTGAATGCCGATGCAAATGGATCCGTCACTTATTCTGTCAAAGGCGTGTTTGCCAAAGTTACCGCGTTGTGGAATTATAAGGCTCCGGAAGGAAGTGGTGATACACATTATTCATTAATGAAGGGTACAAAGTGCAACCTGGTAATCAGGCAAGGAAAAGAAGAGCGTTACCAACCCACCTTGTATGTTGAAGCCGTCAAAGATGCTGGTAAAGATTATGCAACACATCTAGACAATGCTGTAAAAAAAATAAATAAAAATTACGCGGGTGTGAAAGTGGAAAAATCCGGTAACGGTTGGAGGCTTACCATTCCTGAAAGTTTCAAGATCGGCCATGAGGCTCATTTCGGGCAGGTGATGCAACGCTATCTGCAATATTTACAAGACAAGAGACTACCTGAATGGGAAGTGCCCTGTATGCTGGCCAAGTATTATGTTACCACTTTTGGTGCTGCAATGGCTTCTGGCAGGTAATTTTTGACCTACTTATAATTCCTCCTAACACTACCCTCCCGGGTAGTAATCATGCTGCTATTTAAAAAACTTTTTGCCTGATATTCAAAGATTGGGAAGATATATTTGACTGCCCAGGGCGTCATTTCCAGATTTTTGGACTACCATTGCAGCTTCATAAAAGATTTTACTGTCATACCGAAAGGTTTTCATTAAATAAAACGTTGGGTATGATTATTTCAAAATATTTAGTACCCGAATTAGCGATACAAAAATATATACCTAAAAATTCACGTCTCCTGTTTCTGACCGTTTATTGTTATAATCTTGAACTAAAACTTGCCTTATGATTTCGAAACTAAATCGTGCGTTGACAACGCATGGCGCCAGCGTAGCATACCTTCTTCTGTTTTTGGCAATCTGTTCTCCTAAAATTTTATTAGCTGAAACAGGAGAACCTTCCGGGTTTTCAGCCATAATTAAGAACGAAGCTTCATTTACTGGACTGCCAATCTTCCAGGTTATTACCGGTCAGGTTAAAGATGCCAAAAACGCCCCGTTACAAGGAGTAACCGTGATTGTGAAAGGAACGAAAACTGGTACTTCAACGGGGGCCGACGGTCGTTTTACATTGAAGGACGCTCCCGACCAGGGGATTCTTGTTATCAGCTCCGCCGGTTTTGCCACACAGGAGTTGCCCATCTCCGCTAATGGTGTAGTAATGGAAATAACCCTTGCTGAACAGGCTTCTGCTTTAAATGAGGTGGTGGTAGTTGGGTACGGAACCGTTCAGAGAAAAGATGTTACCGGCGCTGTTTCTCAAATTAAAGTAACGCAGCTGGAGAATGAAAATCCGGCCAATGTTACAGATGCTCTTCGTGGTAATGTACCGGGTCTGCAGATTAGCCAGACAAATAATTCCGGTGCAAAAGGCGGCGGTGATTTGCAGGTGAGAGGTAAGTCTACTATAACCGCGGGGTCAACGCCGTTGATCGTTCTAGACGGGGTAATTTATCCTGGTTCCCTGAGCGACATCAATCCAAATGATATTGCTACCATCGATGTGTTGAAAGATGCCAGCTCAGCTGCAGTATTTGGAGCAAAATCTGCCAGTGGTGTTGTTTTGATTACTACTAAAAGAGGAACTAAAGCCAAACCAACCATTACGTTGAACTCGAATGTTGGCTATGGTGAACTGGCGATTAATGAACCGTTGTACGATGGACCGGGCTTTGTTGCCTGGAGAACCGATGTATTGAATAGCATTAATGTGAATCATAAACCTTTTGAGTTCAACGATCCGAGTAAACTACCTTCCAATATAAGTATAGACCAGTGGAAAGCCTACCAGAACTCAGTGGGCGACCCTACCGATATCTGGTTGACACGTTTGAAACTTCTGGGTATTGAAAGGGAAAACTATAAAAAAGGCAAAACCACCGACTGGTATAATCTCATGTTCCAGAAAGGCTTCAGGCAGGATCATACTTTAAGTGTTTCCGGTAAGAATGAAAATGTATCCTACTATTTTTCCGGCGGATACACCAATAACAAGGGGATTATCATTGGTGACGATTACCAGATACTTCGCCTTCGTTTGAACCTGGAAGCCAAAGTTGCAAAATTCATGTCTGTCGGACTGAACATGCAGTTTTCAGACAGGGATGAAAGCCAGGTCCCATATTCCTGGGCACAAATGGTTAACGCGTCGCCTTATGGTGAAATTTACAGGGCGGACGGTGTTACATTGCGTGACAGCCCTAATGATGATATTGGTAACAACACCAATCCGTTTCTCGACAATACGTATGTAAACCGCTTGCAACGCTACAATACCTTGTTTGGAAGTATCTATGCCAAGGGCGACCTGGGGTATGGTTTTTCTTACCAGGTGAACTTCACACCAAATTTTGAATTTTACCGTTTCTTCAATGGACAGTCGGCGCGTGATTTCAGGGTTTCTGTAAGAGGCGGACTGGCGGAGAGAACCACCCAGACTTCTTATAACTGGCAGGTAGATAATCTACTCAAATGGAACCGCAGTTTTGGCGAACATAGCTTTGATGTAACCTTGCTCGCCAATGCGGAAAAATTTCAGTCATGGCGTCAACAGATGAATAACGAAGGTTTTACTCCGAATGACAGACTCAGCTACCACAATATTGGGGCAGGTATTAAACCGATCATCAGCAGCGACGACCAGTACAGCACCGGTGATGCCCTGATGGCACGTTTAAATTACTCTTTCAAACAACGCTACATGCTTACGGCGTCTATCCGCCGAGATGGCTATTCGGCGTTTGGCCAGGGTAATCCCCGCGCAACCTTTCCCGCAGTGGCTGTGGGCTGGGTGTTTTCAGAAGAAAAAATGCTTCAGTCATTTGAGTGGTTAAACTATGGCAAGCTTCGTGCTTCATTTGGGTTCAACGGAAACCGTGATATCGGCAGGTATTTGGCTTTGTCTGATTTGTCTACAGGAAAATACCAATACATCACGCCGAGTGGTGCCATCCTTCCTGTTGCTCAGTTATTTGTAAACAGGCAATCCAATCCTGGATTGAAATGGGAGAAAACAGAAGCGGTTAACTTCGGTCTTGATTTCGCGGTGATGAATAACCGTTTAACAGGTTCCATCGATGTTTATCAGAAACAAACGAAAGACCTGTTAATTACAAGGGAGTTGCCAGATGTTAGCGGATTTTCAAACGTTTTATCCAATCTTGGGCAGGTTGATAACAAAGGGATAGAGGTCGCCCTGACCAGTACCAATATTTCACAACAAAATTTTTCCTGGAGAACGACCGTCAATTTTTCTTTGAACAGGAACAAGATCGTCCATTTATATGGGCCTGTCGATGTAACCGATCCTGTTACCGGCAGGGTAACACAGGTTGAGAGAGATGATATTCAAAACAGGCGGTTTATAGGGCGTGATATTGATGCGATTTGGGACCAAAAAGTGCTGGGTGTCTGGCAGTCAAATGAAGCAGCAGAGGCAGCAAAATACGGCGTTTTTCCAGGTGACTTTAAGGTAGAAGATGTTAACAAGGATGGCAAATATACGAACGATGACAGGCAGTTCCTGGGCTTTAGATCACCGAGGTTTCTCTGGACGCTTCGTAATGAATTTACTATCTTCAAAAACTTCGATTTTTCGTTCATGCTCTACTCCAGCTGGGGTGCAAAAACCGATTTCAACCAGGCAAAGAATAACAGCGGATTCATAGACAGGCAGAATTCCTACAAGTTCCCTTACTGGACTCCGGAAAACCCTATTAATAACTTTTCCAGGCTTTTTTCCAGCAATGGTAGTGCCGGTTACAGTGTGTACAGGAAAGCAAACTTTATCCGCTTAAATACAGTGGCTTTAGGATACACTGTGCCGAAAGCAATGCTTCAGAGAGCGAAAATAGAAAGCCTGAAGATTTATGCGAACGTAACCAACGCGGCCATTTATCAGCCAGACTGGACCTTTTGGGATGTTGAATACAGGAACAGGGATAATAATAACAACATTTCTACGGCTATTCCACCCCGTTATTATTCTCTCGGTCTAAACCTTACCTTTTAATTGTTTACAACTTATAACGATGAAAACAATCTATAACCGATTTGCGATCATTCTGCTTTGTGCCGGATTGGTTTTCGGCACCATCGCCTGTAAAAAAGATTACCTTAAGCCAAACCCACTTTCATTTTACGAACCCGGTGCCACCTACACGGATGCGGCATCCATGAGAGCTGCATTGGTTGCTTGCGCAGTTAATTTCAGGATTGAATATTACGGAGGAAACCCGCCTATCCTTACTGAATTGCTTTTTACAGATTTGAGCGTGGAAGGCACTACCGATAAATCAGGGCCGGCGCAGAACCTAAATTTAGAGATTACCCCGGACCTCGTATACGCCAATAACGATGATCGCAATAAGATTTATTATTATTGGTTTGAGGCCTACCGTGCTATAAAATACGCGAACACGGTAATTGGCAGAATCGATGACGCGAAATATGCCTCGCCTGCTGAAAGAAACCAGATCCTGGGGTCTGCCTACTTCTACCGTGCCATGCGGTATTATCGTTTAACCAACCAGTTTGGTGATGTTCCGGCCGTGATGAAGGAAGCTACAAGCCCGAAACTTGATTATGTAAGCACTAAAAGGGAAGTGATCCTTCAGAAAATTAAGCTTGATCTTGATTCAGCTTTACTTTGGACAACAGATAATGTAAATAAAGGAGAGGTGTCTAAAGGTGCTGTGGCTCATTTATTAATAAAGGTAAATCTTGCGCTGGGCAATTTCGACGAGGCCATCGCCAAGGCCAACAGCCTTATTAACGGGAGCGTGTATAGCCTTATGCGTTCTTCGTTTGGCTCTACGGCGCCACCCGTTGTTTTCAATGCGGGTTCTATAACGCCAGTTCCGCTACCACGTAATATAATCTGGGACCTTCATCGCCCGGAAAATAAGTCTATCGGCATCAACAAGGAAGGTATTTACAATATCATAGACCGGTTTGGAGATGGCGGTTTTGGAACAGGTATGCAGATCATGCGTAATGCCACCGCTTTCTGGGGAACAAATATAAATACGCCCACCAAAGGCGTCAAAGGAACTTATGATAATCTAGCTTCGGAATTTATTCAGTCTAATTTTTATGGACGTGGTATTGGCAGGTCACGGCCCAGCAACTATTTTCAATATGAGCTATGGACCGATCCAAATGATCTCCGGCACATCAGGGGTAATTGGGTGAACATGGAAGACCTTCTTTACAATGATCCGGGATTGAAAAAGGACAATGATCCAGATTATCTTAAGTTTGTAAGATTGCGCAATCCTTCCGGCGGATTGATCGTAACCGACACTATCAGAAGTTATTTTGGATGGCCACAATATAAAATGTACATCCCCGACGTAGAAAATTCACCCATGACTGGCGGGCATACCGACTGGTATGTTTTCAGGCTCGCTGACACTTACCTGCTTCGTGCAGAAGCTTATCTATGGAAGGGAGATGCAGCGTCAGCGGCGGCTGATATCAACCAGATAAGAACACGCGCCAATTGCGCTTCCCTCACAGTTGCTCAAACCGACATGGGAACCTTGCTTGACGAAAGAGCCAGGGAACTTTATTATGAAGAACCCCGCAAAACCGAACTTACACGTATCTCCTATCTCTATGCAAAGACGGGTAAGATGGCTGATAATGGCAAGTCGTACAAACTGACTAATTTTTCGGATGACAATTACCTGTATGACCGCATAATTGCCAAAAACAATTTTTATCGCCTTGGCATTCTTACCAATCATGGAGATAAATACACGGTGAGCCCCTACCATACACTATGGCCGGTGCCAACCACCTCTATCAATGCAAATTCTTATGGACATATCAATCAAAATAAAGGGTATAGCGGGTTCGAAACAAATATCCCTGCAACCGACAAAATACCGGAAAATCAATAGTGTTTCATATTATTAAACAAAAAAACCACTCATTCGAGTGGTTTTTTTGTTGTGACGTGGAGGGTCGTAAAAATGTTGAAGGGTGTCGTCGGGCCAGGTAATGGCCTATTCGAATTCGAGAAAACTTCTCAAGGATGTGTCCCGGCGAATACCTTGTGCCGCTATCAGGAATGGTCACTCAATCAACTTTACTTTATCAACTGTTGAACCATTCCTGATTTCATCGCTGGCGGTTTTTACCAGGTGATCGCCGGGAGTGAGTTCACCAAAAATCTCAATGTTGCCGTCTGCTTCGCGGCCTTTTTTCACTTCTACCCATTCCACCTTCTTTCCAGCTATCCTGATAACAAACACTTTTTCAGTTGATGTAACAACGGCAGTTTTAGGCACCACGAAAGAACTGTCGCTGGCTGGCAGGGGTAGGTTTACTTCAGCGTACATACCCGGCAGTAACTTCTTGTTTTCATTCGGTACATCCATCTCCACCCGTTCAGAACGGAGTCGGTCGTCGAGGGTGCCGGCTAACCGGCTAATTTTAGCCGTGAACTTTTCGTTGGCAAGTGATTTGACCGTGAAATTCACCTCATCTTGTTTGTGAAGCAACCCAGTAAACGCTTCCGGTACCGAAACCACCAGGCGCAGTTTATTTTGTTGTTGCAGTACGAACAAAGGAGTATCAGAACCCTTGCCGGAAGGCCCCACATATGCACCCGTATTTATATTGCGTGCACTGATTACCCCTGCGAAAGGAGCCCGGATTTCGAGATAGTTTCTCGTATCAGACACCTGGTTGTATACCGACTTTGCTGCCTGCAGCTGTGCATACTGCGAATTTTTGATGGCAGCTGCCTGTTCCAGATCATTGGGTGA
>JBBJOD010000271.1:0-7118 GCA_037721715.1 Chitinophagaceae bacterium
AACACCCAAAGCTATGATGCGTTTGATGCCAAGAATGGCAATACCGTTTTGTTAAAAGGAACACTACCAGCTAAAATCGATATCTACAGTGCCAAAATAGATTATGTACATCCGTTTAAAAAAGGTGTTAAATTAGAAGCAGGGTTAAAGACTAGTTTTGTGCATACAGACAGTGAAATTGACTATGAGCGCAATAGCGGTAATGGCTGGAGCATTGATGAACGGAGCAATCATTTTATTTATGACGAAAACATCAATGCCGCATATACCATCTTATCAAAGTCTATAAAAAAATGGGAACTGGTAGCCGGGCTTCGTTTGGAAAACACCCATTCTAAAGGTCACCAGGTTACAAACGATTCTACTTTCACACGTAACTATACCAACCTCTTTCCCAATGTAGGCGTTGGCTTTAATGCAAATAAGAAAAATCAATTCAATGTAAGTCTTAGCAGGCGGGTAGCACGCCCTGACTATGGGGACCTGAATCCATTTGTATATTTCATAGACTCGCTAACTTATTCAAAAGGTAACCCGTACCTACAGCCGCAGTTTACCAATAACCTGGAGCTCAGTCATACCTTTAAAAGGTTTCTTACCAGCACGGTAAATTATACGCGTACCAACGACATCATTACTTCTTTGCTTAAACAGGATACGGAGAAAAAAGCAACTTATGAAACCAAGGAGAATTTTAGCAGCATGAACCAGATTGGGCTTGCAATAACAGCCAACCTGCCCATAAGGAAGTGGTGGAATACCAACATTTATACACAGGTTTACAATAATCATTACCGCGGCGTTTACCAAAATGATCGTGTTGATATCCAGATTACCAGTTTCATGGGCAACATTACCAATAGTTTTGTTTTGGGTAAAGGATGGAACGGTGAGATCAGTGGTTGGTTTCGCACCCGTGCTGCCGAAGGACTACTGGTTGCTAACAGCATGGGGGCTGTTAATGCCGGATTGTCTAAGCAGGTTATGAAAAAGAAGGGAACCGTTAAACTCGGTATGCGTGATATCTTCAATACACAGCAGTTTAGCGGCTTTGCAAAATACAGTGACGTGGATGTATTGGTGTATGGAAGACGCGATTCTCGGCAAGTAAACGTTAGCTTCACTTACCGATTCGGTAAGAAAGACATCCCTTCCGCCAGGAGAAAAACCGGTGGATCAGACGACGAGCAAAACAGGGTAAAAAGCGGCGGAGGTAACTAACGGCGAAGCACAACCTACATCTTATATAAAACCTTTTAAACCCGTGAGATGCCTCATCTCACGGGTTTTTCTTTGTGTGGATTGTTAAAGCCAAACATCTCATTTCGTAGGGTAATAACTGATCCTGTTCAGAGATTCCAGGGTTTTGATTGTGGATTCCGGTTGTAAATATTGTGATAGGTAGTTGTAAATCTTCACCCGGATTTCCCTCGCTTTCTTACTATCAATGCGGTCAAATACATGACCTCCGGGAAGGTCTTTAAAGATTTCATACTCAAATTTTTTTCCTTCTGCTTTCAAGGCTTGGATGAGATGTTCAACTTCCAATACATTTACATCTTCATCATTGGTGTTTGTATAAACAAGCAGCGGTGTTTTTAACTGGGCTGCATTCCAGACAGGAGATCTTTTGCGGTATTCTTCCACATTCTGATCTGCCGATTTCTTCAGGTGGTATTCAGCGGAATACAACTGCCGGTAAGCATCGTTCTTATAACCCATTCTTGCAACCAGGTCGCTTACGGGTACTCCTGCAAAAGCAACCTTGTAATTTTCAGGGTGTTTGAAGATGTTGAATCCGCCATGGCTCCAGCCTATAATGCCCACGCGGCTTTTATCAATAAAATCGTAATTTTCCAGCATGTAGGCACGGCTTGCTTCTACGTCTTCAATTTCGGCCCCTCCATAATCAATCTGCTCGTAAAAATCTTTTCCATATCCACTGCTACCGCGGTATTCAGGAGCAACAATGGCATAACCCTGCGCTACCAGCTCCCTGATGATATGAGCATAAACAACACTGAAATTTCCATGTACGCCATCATGGGGCAGCACCAGCAATGGATACTTTTTTTTTAAATCTATAACGGCCGGCAAAAAAACATACGCAGAAAATTTCAACGGATTCTTTGCGCCCTGTCCAGTAGGATTGGCAATAATACTGGAAGGTGGCCCTGTAATGATGACCTTATCAACCAGGGCTATATCCTTCAGTTTCGTTAACCAAATTATATCGTCAAGTGCTTTTTCCAAAACCGCATTCCTGAATCGTAGGTTTTCCAACTCCTTCTGAATTGCTGTGATCTCTTTACCGGAGCTTTCCTGTGAACTACCGCTGACCAGGGAGAACAGGCAACTTGCAAACAATATTACTTGTTTCATATATTGATTATTTTTCAAACTATTATAATACCTGTACCTCAGTTGACTAACCGCAGGCAATCGCGGACAGACTCAGACGGTAACAAAAGCTGAAGCCTGGCAGGCAAGTAATATGTAATATGCTTATGCATACATTCTCATATGAGCGGCTATAAAACAGGAAGTGAATCTATTGTTTTTTATTTATTCTACATTCAACCCATCGGGTTTGTTAAAAACAATTTGAATAGATTTCAGTTCCCTCTTACAGGAAGTATAGAAGAACTGTATTTTAATAGTTGTGAAGAACTTTATTTGAGGCTTAATGCGAAATACGTGTTTATGCTAAGCAGGTTTTCATTAATGCTCTTACATATTATAATCAGGTAGTTAAAATCTCGACCTTCCATCAATCTTAATTGCGTCCTGTGTGGAGATTATATATCTTTAACACTAACTTAACCAAAACGATTGTATGTCTCGTATACAACCCCTAATGATAACACTTTCGTTATTGTTTTCTCTTTTCTGTAGTGCCCAGGAAAAAAAAATTACAGGTAAGGTTACATCATCAGATGGTAGCTTTCTAAGCGGTGTTTCTATCAGCATAAAAGGTACTACGAAGGGCTATTCCACCAACCAGAACGGTGAATTCTCTATTAATACTACTCCGGGATCCTCATTGATATTCAGCTATGTTGGTTTCGCTACCAAACAGGTAGAAGTAGGCAATTCAAACACCTATACCGTTCAGCTGGTGCCTGGCGACGACAAACTGAATACCGTGGTTGTAATAGGTTACGGAACGCAAAAGAAAAAAGAACAAACAGCTGCAATCAGCACCGTTTCCGGCAAAGATATCGTTAAAGCTCCCGTTTCGGATGTTACCAATTCACTTGTGGGAAGAGTGCCAGGTCTGTTTTCGCAGCAACGATCCGGCTTACCTGGCGACAACGGAGCAAATATTTTTATCAGGGGAAGAGCCTCCACCAATTCAGCTGCATTGGTGATCGTTGATGGCGTTGAAAGGCAGGGTTTTGGTGATATTGATCCGAATGAGATTGAATCAATAAGTATTTTAAAAGATGCTTCCTCAACCGCCCTGTTTGGCATTAAAGGTGCAAATGGTGTAATTATTATTACTACCAAAGCAGGCAAATCAGGCAAGACAAAGGTTTCTTATTCCGGCAACGCTGCCCAGGTTCGTTCTACAGAACTGCCACAGTTCCTGGATGCATACCGCAGCGCATTCCTGCATAATGAAGCAGAAGAAAACCTGATCAAATACAACCTGGTACCTGCCGGTTACAAAAAATTATTTACTGCAGAAGACCTGCAGATTTTTAAAGATAAAACGGGCGACCCTTTACTATACCCGGATGTAAACTGGTATAAAGCGTTGACCAGGCCAAGCTGGTATAAAACACAACACAACCTTAACTTTACAGGTGGTTCAAGAATGACCAAATACTTTGTTTCCGTAGGTTACCTGTTCGAAGACGGGATGTTTAAAGAATTTAAAACACCTTCCGGCTACAAGACAACGCCTACCTATACACGCTATAACTTCCGGTCTAACCTGGACTTCACCATTACTAAAACAACCAATTTGAGCCTTCGGTTATCTGGTCGCCTGGAAAACCGTTATTCACCCAATGGTAACGCAGGCCAGGGTAACCTATTCATCAGGCAGAGAGGAGGAATAGGGGGATTGGTAAGTCGTATCACTGCGATACCTGCATGGGGATTGCCATTTTTCCCAGAATATACCAATCCGACAACTCCGGAAATGAAACAATTGGATGAAACTTATAACCAGATAGAGGACATTGGAAAATTGGGAGTCAACACTTTCAATCCCTATGGCATTCTGAAACGTAACGGTTATGTAAGCACCGATAACAACGCCATTGAAAGCGTATTTGTGCTTGATCAGAAACTTGACAAAGTATTGAAAGGACTTACAGCAAAAGTTACATTTGCATATGATGCCTACATATCAGGTGCACGTCTGCAAACCGGCTCCTTTGCTGGCTATGAACTTGACCGTGCAACAAAAACACTAAGAGTAAGCAGGGGTTCGTTCGAGGATGCATTGAATTCTCCAGGAACTGGTCGCTCTGGCTACATTAAAACAAACCTCCAGGCAGGTTTGAATTATGCAAAGCAATTTGGCGATCACAGCGTCTCGGCCGTTTTCCTTGGTCAGCGTGAACTAAGAGGGTCTGAAGGTGCGCAGGCGCCATTTGCCAACGAAGGTCTTGTACTCAGAATGACTTACAACTACAGCAGTAAATATTTCTTTGAAGTGAATGGCTCTTATAACGGCTCGGAGAATTATCCTAAAAATGAGCGTTATGGGTTGTTTCCCGCCTTTTCAGCTGGCTGGACGGTAACGGAAGAAAAATTCATGAAGAATGTTAAGTTCCTGAACTATTTCAAGATAAGGGGTTCTTATGGATTGATCGGGTATGGTAGCGTAGGTAATAACCGTTTCCTTTTCCTGGATGAGTACTCAAACGGAGGCAACACAACCGGAACCGGCGGAGGATTAACACCGATCAACAACCAGGTGCAGTTTGGTAATCCATTGTCACTAAATAATAACCCGGTAGTATGGCACCGTCTTGCGGGTAATCCCTTTGTAACCTGGGAAAAATCTATTAAAAGAAATATTGGCTTTGAAACGAACAGTTTCAATAACAAACTGGCGGTAAACGTGGATTTGTTTGATGAGAGAAGATATGACATCCTTTTACCAAAAAATAATTCATCACCATCGATTTACGGAGAAACACAGCCAATCACCAACTATGGTGAGAATTTCAATAAAGGTTACGAAATAGAGGTAAATTATCATGAAACCAAAGGAGACTTCAGGTTTGGGTTCACAGCCCAGTTAACGCATGCCGAAAATGTCATCGTTAAAACAGATGAGGCCCTTAATCTTGTCAGAAATTTAAAAAATACCGGTAGTTCAATCGGCCAGTTTCGCGGCTACCAGGTGATCGGTTTTTACCAGTCGCTGGATGAAATAAGCAAGAGCCCGGAGAGCAGGGTGGGTTCACAAATAATACCGGGAGACCTCAAATACCAGGACACCAACAGCGATGGCATCATTGACGACCAGGACAGAGTACCCATTGGCTATTCTGACGTACCACAGAATGTTTTTGGAACTGAGCCAAGTCTGGCATGGAAAGGCATAACACTTTCCGCCCTTTTGCAGGGAGCCAATAGGGTGAGCGCCAATGTGCAATTTGATGGAAATGGTCGCAACCAGTACTATGAGCAAATGTTCGACAGGTGGACGCCGGAAAACCCAATAAATGCCAAATGGCCGGTGATGAGAACCGGTTCAACAGGAGGCAACCCAAGTTATGTTACCAATTCTTTTCTATTACAAAATTCCGCTTATGTAAAGCTGAGAAATATTGAATTGTCTTACCTGCTTCCTAAAGCTTTCTCAAAAAGGGTGAAGATGGAAAGTATACGCATCTACTTCAACGGCCAGAATTTAAAGACCTGGACGAAGTTTATAGGACTTGATCCTGAAAATGCGATCAGCTCGTCTATATTAAGTGATGTGGGTTTTTTAAACAATCCTGTCTTCAGTTATCCTGTTACAAAAATCTACAACGTAGGCTTAAACATTCAATTCTAAGCGCGAACTAAATAATTTCAGTTATGAATTTTCTTGCCAAATTAATCTTTTTATCTGCAATAATTTTTATTACCGGGGGTTGTAAGAAAGACTTTTTGCAACGTGACCCGGGTGCTCCCATTACGGCCGATAACGTATTCGGCGACCCGGTGCTGGCGGCTCGCTTTGCTGATAATTCCTATAATTTTTTGTTAGATGACTTTGGCCGCATGAGCCAGGGTTACAAAGGCACCACCGGCCAGTTCTGTGATGAAGCAGTTGCTTCAGGAGCCTCCGATTCTTACCCCTTTGTTTCAGCGATAACAACAGGTAAACTCCTGGATCCAAATTTTGCCACAGATGTATCAGGCGTATATAACCGCATGTACCAGGGTATCCGCAATGTAAATGTGATGCTTGGAAAAGTAGATACGATCGCCTGGACAAACTTACAAAGTGGCGACCTTATCAAAGCACAAATGCTCTACCTAAGGTCTATGTTTTATTTTGAATTGGTAAAACGTTTTGGCGGGGTTATCCTGCTTGATAAAGCCCTCGGTTTAACAGACAACATTGATCTACCACGTAACACGTATGAAGAAACTGTCAGTTTTATCTTAAAGGACCTGGATGCGGCCGAAAAGCTGTTTACAACAACAACCTTTGATCTTCCATCAGGCAGGGCATACGCTCCTGAAACTGATTGGGATGGCCGAAACTACGGCAGGGCTACGTCAGGTGCCGTGCGTGCGCTTCGCCTGCGACTGTTAATGCTTGATGCAAGTCCAAATCGCAATCCCACAAGTGACGTCGCAAAGTGGAGAAAAGCGGCAGATGCTGCCAAAGAAATAATTAATAGCGGTAAGTTTTCGCTTCAGCCAAACTATTCTGATTTGCTAAATCAGTCTACATCATTGGAGTACATTCTTATAAAAGTAAGGGGGCCTCGGGGCTTTGGCGGATTTTTAAATGATTTTGTTGTTCCACCCAGTTCAGGGGGAACACAAGGTTTATTGAATCCTACACAGAATCATGTGGATTTGTATGAAATGAGCAATGGCAAACCCATCTCTGACCCTACATCAGGTTATAATCCGCGGGACCCTTACAAAAA
>JBBJOD010000272.1:0-7101 GCA_037721715.1 Chitinophagaceae bacterium
ACTTCAAAAAAGGAATCAGAAGAGGAGGAGGTTGATGCAGAAGTTGTGGTAGAATATGACTGGAATAAAGTAGAAGAAGACGATGACTGGGATCCTGACTTCGATGAATTTGATCTGCCTAAATCCAAAACAAAAAAAGCCACACCAGGTACTGGTATACCTAAAAAGAAAGGGAAAGGAGCCGCGGATGACGATGATTTAAGTTTAGACGAAGATTTTAAAGAAATGGATCTTTTTAACGAAAGCAGTTTCGATGAGGAAGAAGATGATTTTTGAATATACAATAACAAAGTGGTGTCTTTATCCTCTCACCAATTGATCATAGAAAGAATAAGCAGATTTACATATCCCATTAGATATCATTCGTTTGCAAGGGAATTTAGTGAAGGCTGTATAATTTTAAAGAGTCCTGCAATAGCCTATCTTACAACGTATTTTTCAATTTAAGAGAGACCTCACTAACAGGTGCAGCGTTACTTAATAACAACTGGATAGATTCGCTAAGAATTTGGTATTTATGTGAAAGAAACATTTCCATCTTATCAGATGGCAGTTTTAATTCATAGCTATTGGATGAACTACCCATTGCTTTATCGAATCCGGGATTATAGCGATTGAATTCAGCTATATCCATAACGATATTTTTAGCAATGATAAGAGAATGATATTTACCCGTAACGGTTAGGTCCTTTGCATCAGCAGCTTCTTCCTCATCTATATTACGATGCAGAGAAGAACCATTAGCGCCATAGTGATCATTTGATTCTGCGCGGGTAAGCGTGGTTAAGCCACCCTGCCCTTCAAAGATATAATGTGTTCCTATAAATTTTTTGACATGATTTCTTGATTCTGTGGGAAGATGGTACTGAATGTCCCAAAAATTACGGCTCTTGCTTTTTTTAATGGCTTTTAACACATTGCCTGGGCCGCCGTTGTAAGCGGCAATAACCAACAGCCAGTCTCCAAATTGGTGATACAGCTCCGTAAGATATTTTGCAGCTGCCTTGGTGCTTTTAATATAGTTCGTTCTCTCGTCGATAGACCTGCCTACTTTCAGCCCCATCCTAATTGCAGTTGCCGGCATGAATTGCCAGGGTCCTACTGCTCCTGCCCATGAAACAGACACCGGGTTTAACCTTGATTCTATAACTGCTATGTATTTTAACTCACGAGGTAGGTTATTCTGAAGAAAGACTCCGTCCATCATATCAAAAAAGGGTTTGCCCCATTGCTTCATTTTAGTCAGGTTTTTACCGTTTTTGCCAATATAATCCTCTACAAAACTAACTGCCCTGGGATTCAACTTCGGGCCACTGGATGTAATAACACCGATGCCATTGAATTCATACAGGTTATTAAACTCATAGGCTGGGTTTGCTATTGCTTTTTTAGTATCCGGTGTGGAACTCTTAACGGGATGATACTTAAGTAAGGTACTATCAGAAGATGGGCCGGTGATTTCGGAGGCTATCTGTGTTTGAGCGGTGATTCCTATCGTAAATCCTAATCCCACCAACGTCAACAGTAGTAGTTTCTGCATTATCTAGATTTAAGTACATAAATAAATTCCGACTAATGAAAAAAACTCATTGTTTCAACAACTGGTGCGAAAGCCCTAGTAAAGATAGTTCGGAAAAACGGTTCGACATAATCTGTAGTCCAAAAGGCATGCCATTCGAGTGTTGAAACAACGGAATCGAAATGGCAGGTATGCCAACAAGGTTGGCGAAAACGGTGTAGATGTCGGCAAGGTACATTTCGATCGGGTCATTCGACTTTTCCCCTATTTTAAATGCAGGAGAAGGAACTGTCGGCAAAATTATAGCATCGAACTCTTTGAAAATTAGGTTGGTTTTGTTTATTAGCTGACGCCTGACGCGCTGTGCCTGGGTGAAGTAAGCGTCATAATATCCTGTACTTAAAACGAATGTCCCTAACATGATCCTACGTTTTACTTCTTTGCCAAAACCTTCGGAACGGACACGCATGTAAAATTCTGTTAATTCTACATCCTCGACCTGATGGCGATTACCATACTTTACTCCATCGTACCGCGAGAGATTTGACGAAGCTTCAGCAGTTGTAAGCACATAGTAGGCAGGAACTATATAGTCAAGTAAATCAAAATCTATTCCCTGTACCTGGTAACCTTTTGTTTCCAACTCCTGTATGTACCCTCTCAAGCGTTCGGCCATTTCGGAATCAAGGGAAGGATGGTAGAGAGCATCTTTAAAATAGGCTATTTTCCAATTTTTATTTACATTTTCGAAGTCGGAGTATTGATCCGGTTGAGCTGAAGAGGCCGTACTGTCGAAACTGTCTTCACCGGCTATCACTTCAAGAACCAGGGATAGGTCTTGTAAATTTGAGGCAAAAATGCCTATCTGGTCGAATGACGACGCGTAAGCAATTAAACCATAGCGCGAAATTCGGCCGTATGTAGGTTTCAAGCCGATGATACCACAAAAATCGGCGGGTTGGCGAACGGAACCTCCGGTATCGCTACCGAGCGACACCATGCAAAGACCGGCCTGAACACCTACTGCAGACCCACCAGAAGAACCGCCTGGAACCCGAGTCTGGTCTAATGCATTCAATACACTGCCGTATGTTGAATTTTCATTCGAAGAACCCATTGCAAATTCATCGCAATTCATCCGTCCTATTATAATAGCTTCTTCGGCTAATAACTTTTCAATAACTGTAGCATTGTAAGTGGCTGTGAATCCTGAAAGAACGGAGGAAGCGGCTGATATCTTATGATCTTTATAACAGATAACATCTTTTATCCCTACTACTACACCATGTAGTTTACCTATGGCACTGCCAGATTCCCTGAGTGCATCTAATTCACGGGCTCTTTCCAGGGCCTCTTTCTCATACACTTCAACAAATGCATTGAGGTGCGTTGCCTGTGCAACCTTATCCAAATAATACTGAATGGAGCTAGCACAGGTGGTAGCTCCATTCAGTAAATCATTTTGATAATCAGGTATCGATCGGTAAGAAAACAAACGGTTAAAGCAAAGGCTTCAAAGGTTAGGGATGGGTAGATGTAGTTGTTGAAGTGGGTGTAGAATTGGAATGTGCTGAGGAAGGCACATCCTTTTCTTTTAATCCTTCTTCTAATTCTTTTGTTACATTACTTTTAGCATCGTTGAATTCACGGATTCCTTTACCCAGTCCGCGCATTAATTCAGGAATTTTTCTGCCTCCGAAAAGTAATAACACAACTACCAATATGATTATTAACTCACCGCCACCTGGCATCGACATTAATAAAAAGGGATTCAACTGTAGAAGTACCATAAAGTCTTATTTTAATCTTTAAAAAACAAAGTTAAGCCATTTAGAACGTAATTTTCAATCGTAAATATATACGATAACACAGGCACCTTGGTTTCTTCTATTCAGAAAAAAAGCGTTCCCGAGGTAGAAACGCTTTAATCGATTATAAATTATATTATTGGATCGTTACTCTTTTCTTTTCTTTGATACGGGCACTTTTTCCGCTTCTTTCACGAAGAAAATACAGCTTGGCTCGGCGAACCCTGCCTGACTTATTCAGATCTATTGATTCAATATTTGGAGAAAAAATAGGGAAGGTTCTTTCTACACCCACTCCATCTGACACTTTGCGTACAGTAAATGTAGCTGTGAAGCCGTCTCCCTGACGTTTAATCACATCACCTTTAAAAGACTGTATCCTCTCTTTATTACCCTCTACTATTTTATAGTTGACGGAAATGTTATCTCCGGCTTTAAATTTCGGAAACTGTTTTTTTGAAGAAGTCATTTGCTGATGAACAAAATCTATCGCGTTCATATCTTATAATTTAAGGACGGCAAAGTTAAAAGGCTTTGATGTTAATTCCAAATAATCTTGGATGGCTGTCAGCTCGAGTATCGGTTATTGGTTGATGGGTTTCGGCTATCGGGTATCATAATCCATAATCCGTCATTACTCATAACCCATCATTCAAAATAACCAACCTAGCGGGCAACATTTACCGCTCTCTTTTCCCTGATTACTGTTACCTTGATTTGGCCCGGATAAGTCATATCGGTCTGTATCTTCTGGGCTATCTCGAAACTAAGCTTATCACTATCGTTATCAGTAACACGATCGGCCTCTACGATCACTCTTAATTCGCGGCCCGCCTGGATGGCATAGGCTTTTTCCACGCCGGAGTAGGTCATAGCCAGGTTTTCGAGGTCTTTGATCCGTTGCAGGTATTGCTGCATAATCTCCCGCCTTGCACCTGGTCGAGCTCCGGAAATAGAGTCACATGCCTGTACTACAGGAGAAATAACGTATTGCATCTCCACTTCGTCATGGTGTGCACCAATCGCATTGACAACGGCCGGGTTCTCACCATATTTCTCCGCCAGCCTCATACCTAACAAGGCATGACTCAGTTCTGTTTCCTCATCCGGCACCTTGCCGATATCGTGAAGAAGACCTGCACGTTTAGCTAGTTTTGGATTCATGCCCAATTCAGCAGCCATGATACCGCATAGATTCGCTACTTCCCGGCTATGCATGAGTAAGTTCTGACCATAGGAAGAACGAAAACGCATCTTGCCCACAATTCTTACCAGTTCTTTATGAAGGCCATGCACACCCAATTCAATAACAGTTCTCTCGCCGATCTCCATAATTTGTTCTTCAATCTGGCGTCGTGTTTTTTCGACCACTTCTTCAATGCGTGCCGGATGGATACGGCCATCTGATACCAGGCGTTGCAACGACAATCGCGCTATTTCTCTGCGCAATGGGTCAAAAGAGGAAAGAATAATTGCTTCAGGAGTATCATCTACTATCAGGTCGACCCCTGTTGCCGCTTCGATCGCGCGTATATTCCGTCCTTCCCGGCCAATTATTTGTCCTTTTATCTCATCACTTTCCAAATTGAAGACGGTGATGGAATTTTCTATTGCTTGCTCGGCGGCTGTGCGCTGGATGGTTTGAATTACAATCTTGCGAGCCTCCTTGTTAGCTTTCTGCCTGGCATCGTCTACAATTTCCTGTTGTATGGCGAGCGCCTGTGCATGTGCGTCCTGTTTGAGGCTTTCCACCAACTGGTTCTTTGCTTCTTCCGCAGTTAAACCGGCCACTTTCTCCAGGCGCCTGATATGCTCTTCCTGGTGTTTCTCTAGTTCCGTGCGTTTCACATTTACCACCTCAATTTGGCGGTTTAGATTTTCTTTAATGGTTTCATTGTCTTTTATCTGTTTGTCGAAAGCCACCTCTTTCTGCGTAATAGCTACTTCTTTTTGCTTGATACGATTTTCAGCTTCGCCAACCTTACGGGTTCTTTCCAAAACTTCGCGGTCGTGCTCTGCTTTAAGTTGCACAAATCGTTCTTTGGCTTCCAATAGTTTTTCTTTCTTGAGAGTCTCTGCATTCAACTGGCCCTCGGCGATAATTTTCTGTGCCTGTAATTCAGCTTCTTCCACTCTCTTCCTTGTGTCTTTGGCAAACAACAACTTACCAACTAAAAGCCCTGCAATTAATGCAATAATGCCCGTTATTATAATATAAGTCATACTAGCATCCATCTGTTTCTATTAAACGGTTTATGAATTAGGTTTGATTTTCACCTCAAAGCCTTTCTATTGCTTTAGGAGTGAATTGTTTACGAAAGTACGAAATGAAGGGCATATCTATATAAAAGGTAGAGGCGATAAATGAACACGCGTATTTTGGGGATGTTATCGGGATAAGCATGCACTTTTAGCTAGTGAGCCTCCAATGCCTTATCGAGTGAGCTTTCGAGGAGGGCTAGTTTTGTTTGCAGGTCGCCGTTTTGTGGTTGGTCCGTAACCGGGTCAATTTGTTGGGTAGCGAACCAGACAAGTACCATAGCAATATAATCTTGCATGTCTTTCCCTGAAAAATTGGTTTTAAATTCAATCACCTGGTCATTAATCACTTTAACAGCTTTCCTAACGGCTTCTTCGTCTTTAGGTTCAATCTTAATACGGTAAGTTCTGTCTCCCAACAATATATTTATCGCTACCATTTCCTGCATTTGCTAATCGGCTTTATGTTGTTTTAATGGTATTCGCCCTCCATTTTAATGTTATGGAATCTGTTTGAGGTTATTCGTTTATTAATGCCAGGCAACTGTCAATCTCCCGGAGATATTGATTGATTGTTTTTTCAAAGGTAATTTTTTCATCTGCTGTCATTTCGCCCTTAGCCGCCTTTAGCACTTCAATACGCAAGGCAAGCAGTTGAAGGCGGTTATCTTTTTCTTTCTCATTTGATTTTAAAGCGAGCAATTCGATTTTCAGTTTTTCATTTTCTTTCACCACATGCGCATAGTTCTTCAACAATTGTTGCAGCTTTTCAGTAATCCTTTGGATATGCGGGTCTAAGTCATTCATTAAATGTTCATTATGCTGGCTATATTCTGATTTCTGCCTGTAAATCATCTTGAAATGAGGTCATGATCTGGCTCATCATGCCGTCTATTTCCAATTCGTTCAAAGTTTTCTCTTTATCAAGGAAGGTAAAGCTAACGGCCATCGATTTTTTTTCAGGGCCTAATTTTTCACTTTCAAAAACATCAAATAACTGCATACTTTGCAGCCGGGCTAGGTTTATTTTTTTTACAGACTTTTCAACGGCATCAAACGACAGTGTTTTTGGTACAATCACGGCCAGATCGCGCTTCACCGATAATTGCTTTGGTAACTCTGTAAACTGCCCGTTTACTGACTCAACACTATTCAGGAGCCCATCCCAATATAGGTCCGCAAAAACAACAGGCTGCCGTATATCAAAGCGTTCTAACAGCTTTTGTGATACCAATCCAATTTCCAACATCGGGTTTAAATTTATAGAAGCCTGCTGGCAGGTAGCCAGTGAGCTCGTACTGGACACTGAGAAATCGGAGATCGTTACGCCAAGTAATTGACATACGGATGTAACGATTCCTTTTAAAAAGTAAAAATCGGCTTTTGGCGATTTACTTCTCCAGGCGCTTTCGCCTGTATTACCTGTAGCATACAAACACAAATGGTTCAACTCTTCGTATTTACCAGGGCCAGCACTTAAATACGTTTTACCGAATTCAAAAAAAAGCAGGTTAG
>JBBJOD010000273.1:0-7077 GCA_037721715.1 Chitinophagaceae bacterium
CCCAAAGATTAAAACAAGAAAGGCGTTGTGCAGTGGGTGAGGTTGCAAAACAAACAGAAGCCGGATTACTGTATGGAACTGCACAGCGTAAATGCAGAGGCTACGGTCAAGTATTTCACCTGTAATGCTATCGCTGGAAATACCATACCCATTTACTAACACTCCTTTTAAATCATATTTTGGAGATGAAATAGCCTATACGATCGCTTCATCGCCGGGGTGTGATGGGCATTCAAACCTGTAATATTTATCTATTATGAATTCGGCTCGGAATATCTTCAAAAGATTTCTACAACATTCAAGGCAATTTCCCTTTAAATTGAAATCAATTGTGTATCCTCTTTCTTTTAGTAAATTAGTAATCTCTGAAAGGGTAGTCATGGTATTCATGATGAACGTCTTTAAAAAAGAAAATGATGTTGGACCAAGTAAACATTACATACTGTAAGCCGCGAAAACTGATAACAAGATGTAGCCCAATGTTGTATCATATCCGGGAGAAGCATGCTTGGTATGGTTAATATTAATACTTACCAAAACCGTTTTTTGAAATCATCCATTATTGATTGCTCCATTGGATGCGCTACGTGTTTTTTCTTGTTGCTTTCAGGTTAATCAGCATCATACCAAATACCGGACAATCGCCCGGCTCATTACGAACGATTTGAGGGTGCATTGAGCAAGTATCCGGATGTTAATGGTTCATATTTAGTTTAGTTTCCTGAACGAAAAGCAGGATGAATATCTGCTCCGCGTTTATCTTACATTTCAAATGTCGTTAAATCCATTTCCAATCTCTAATTTCGGGCATGTCCTCACCATGCTGGCAGATGTAGGCTTTATGTTCCAGCAATTTATTGCGCAGGAGTTGCTTTACATACGCACCTCTTGATGCCAACCTGGGCACTCGGTCAATGACGGCTTCTGCTAAGTGAAAGCGATCAAGCTCATTCAAAACCACCATATCAAAAGGCGTGGTGGTTGTGCCTTCCCCCATGTAGCCATGCACATGCAATTGCTTATGATTAGCACGACGATACGTTAACCTGTGAATCAATAATGGATAACCATGAAAAGCAAAAATGATGGGTTTATCTTTTGTGAACAAGCCGTCAAAATCCACATCGCTTAAGCCATGCGGATGCGATGTTTCAGGCTTCAGCGTCATCAGGTCAACGACGTTTATAAAGCGAATTTTTAATTCAGTAAAATGTTCTCTGAGAATACTCACGGCGGCCAATGCTTCTAACGTTGGCACATCACCGGCACAAGCCATCACTACGTCGGGTTCATATCCATCATCGTTACTGGCCCAATTCCAAATACCAAGGCCTGCCGTGCAATGTTTAATGGCCGCTTCCATGTCTAAATACTGCAGTTCCGGTTGTTTACCGGCCACAATCACATTAATGTAATCACGGCTTCGCAAACAATGATCGGTTACAGATAAAAGCGTGTTGGCATCTGGTGGTAAGTAGATGCGAATAATGTCGGAAGACTTGTTGGCCACATGATCTAAAAAGCCAGGATCCTGGTGGGAGTTGCCGTTATGATCTTGCCGCCATACATGCGACGTGAGCAGATAATTTAAAGAAGCAACGGGCTTGCGCCACGGAATGTTACGGCAAACCTGCAGCCATTTTGCATGTTGATTAAACATGGAATCAACAATATGAATAAAGGCTTCGTAGCAAGAGAACATGCCGTGCCTACCCGTTAATAAATAACCCTCCAGCCAGCCCTGACATAAGTGTTCGCTCAATACTTCCATCACCCGTCCATCAGGTGAGATGTTATTATCGCCGTCAATTATTTCAGCGGTTGATGTTCGTCCGGTAATTTCAAACAGATGGCTCAACCGGTTGGAAGCTGTTTCATCAGGGCCAAATACCCTGAAGTTTCTATGTTCCCAATTTAGTTTCATCACATCTCTTACAAATCCTCCCATTACGAAAGTTGCTTCTGCATTTGTAATACCGGGCTTTGTCACTGTTACAGCATGATCACTGTAATTAGGCATTTTCAAACTATGTAGTAGCAATCCGCCATTAGCATGGGGATTAGCGCCCATTCGCTTCATTCCCTTTGGTGCCAGTTCAGCTACATCATCATTTAATTTTCCGTCGTCATCAAACAGTTCTTCAGGCTTATAGCTTTTCATCCACTGCTCTAATAGCCGCACGTGGTCAGGCTTTTGAGCCAGTTCTGCCAACGGCACCTGGTGGGACCGCCATGTATCTTCTATGGGTAAACTGTCAACAACTTTAGGGCCTGTCCATCCTTTGGGTGTTTTAAAAATAATCATGGGCCATTGCGGCCGTTGGGTAAATCCATGGCTTCGTGCTTCGGTTTGAATTTGCTTTATCTCGGTTACAATTGTATCTAACGTTGCTGCCAATTGCTGATGAACATCATTCGGTTCTGAACCTTCTACCCAATATGGTTTATAGCCATAGCCTTTCATTAGTTGTTCTAACTCTTCTTGAGGAATGCGGGCTAAAATGGTAGGGTTAGCAATCTTATAACCGTTCAAATGAAGGATAGGAATGACAGCCCCATCATGCACGGGGTTTAAAAATTTATTGGAATGCCAGCTTGCTGCCAAGGCTCCCGTTTCGGCTTCGCCATTGCCAATTACGCAGGCAACGATCAAGTCAGGATTATCAAATGCAGCGCCATAAGCATGAACCAACGAGTAACCTAACTCGCCCCCTTCGTTAATAGAACCCGGTGTTTCCGGCGCTACATGGCTTGGTATGCCGCCGGGAAAAGAAAACTGTTTAAATAGTTTTTGCAGCCCTTCTTCATCTTGGGTAATTTCTGGATAAACTTCGCTATAGGTGCCTTCCAAATACGTATTCGCCACCAGTCCTGGACCGCCATGTCCGGGGCCTGTGATGTAGATCATATTCAGATCGTACTTGTTGATGATGCGATTAAGATGTACATAAATAAAATTAAGGCCTGGCGTAGTGCCCCAATGTCCTAACAACCGTGGTTTGATATGTTCGATTGTTAGCGGTTTTTTTAATAAAGGATTTGAATACAAATAAATCTGCCCCACAGATAAATAATTAGCGGCCCGCCAGTAGGCATTCATTTTTTGAAGGCGATCAGTTGATAACGTTTCTGCTTTTATTGTAAGCGTTTCTACTTCCATCGTAATTTGATTTTTTTTACTTGTTTTTTCAATACAGTTTTTGAGCCGGTTGTTTTACTACTATCATCGTCTGTTGTAATCTTTGATTTGTTCTTTCGGGATCTATCTTGCATGCTTTATATTTCTATTCAGCAAGAATCGATTTGTCTTGCAGTAGCTAACCGTTTTAGTGCGCAGATGAAGTAATGTATCCCATTATTTTACTGCCAGCCTACTCGCATTGATAGCAACCACCACGGTACTCACCGTCATAAGCACGGCACCGGCGGCAGGGCTTAATAAAATGCCTTGATTGTACAGAACACCTGCTGCCAGCGGAAGAGCGATTATATTGTAACCCGTTGCCCAAATTAAATTTTGAACCATTTTACGATACGTGGCTTTGCCAAATAAAATCAAGTTCACAATGTCTTTCGGGTTACTGTTCACCAAAACAATTCCTGCTGTTTCTGCGGCTATATCGCTGCCGCTACCAACGGCAATTCCCACATCAGCAATAGCCAATGCCGGTGCATCGTTTATGCCATCACCTGTCATAGCTACAAATTCACCTTTGCTTTGCAGTTCTTTAATCTTCTCTAATTTTTGATGAGGCAATACTTCGGCTATAAAGCTATCCATTCCCAACGTTTCACTTACACTTTTTGCGACCTTACTATTATCGCCGGTAAGCAGGATAGATTTGATGCCATTTTGTTTTAGGGTTTGAATAGCCCCTGCTGATTCTGGCCGTATCTTATCCGACAAAGCAATATATCCGGCCAAGCTATTATTTACCAGAACAAATACAACAGTTTCCGTATCGTTGGCTGCAAAGCCATCAGGAAGAGCAATCTTAGCTTCTTTTAAATAACCGGGACTAACAACTACTACCTTTTTACCTTCCACAGTAGCCTCTACACCTTTGCCGGTAATAGCTTGAAAATTTCCTGTTGCCGGAATTGTGATAGCCAATTCTTTTGCTTTTTGCAGTATGCCTGTTGCAATAGGATGCTCTGATTGTTGTTCTAATGCAGATGTCAAACGAATGATCTGGTTTTCTTCCAGACCCTTTTGCAGCGAAACAACTTTTGATACTTCAAATTTTCCGACTGTCAGCGTGCCGGTTTTATCAAAAACAATCGTGGTGATTTTTCGTGAGTTTTCAAAGGCGGTTCTGTTCTTAATCAGCAATCCATTCTTCGCCGATAGTGCCGTTGATTTGGCAACCACTAAAGGCACTGCCAATCCTAAAGCATGAGGGCAACAGATCACAATTACAGTTACCATTCTCTCCATAGCAAAAGCCAGGGATTGCCCGGTCAGGTACCAGTATAAAAAAGTGGAAATACCCGCAACAATTGCAATGATGGTTAACCATAGCAACTGTGTATTTGATTTTGATTTTTGTGCTTCATCTACCAGCTTTATTACCTGTGAGAGATACGAATCTTTTGCTGCGTGTGATACGGTAACTTTAATAGAGCCATTTCCATTTATAGCACCAGCAATCACTTTATCGCCTTTTCCTTTTTGTACCGGCTTTGATTCACCGGTTAGCATGGATTCATTCAGATAACTTTCGCCCTCCAAAATGATACCGTCCGCCGCTACTTTTTCTCCAGGCTTTACCAAAATGATGTCATTCGTCATTAGCGTGTCGGTCTTTACATCATGAACCATACCGGGCATCACCATGTGTGCATCGGATGGCATTAATTGAACTAATAGCTCTAATTCCTTTGATGCCCCTGCGACCGACTTCATTTCTATCCAATGCCCTAAGAGCATAATAAGAATTAGGGTCGCCAATTCCCAAAAGAAGTCCATACCCCCTAACCCGAAAACAATGGCCACGCTGTAGATGTAAGCCACAGTTATAGCAAAACCAATCAGAAACATCATACCAGGGTTCTTTGCTTTTATTTCCTCAACCAATCCTTTTAAAAAAGGCCAACCACCATAGAAAAACACGGCTGATGATAAAGCAAACAGAATGTATGGTGAACCCCTAAACTGCCAGTTCACTCCCATAAAAAGTTGTATCATAGTTGACAGCAACATGATTGGAATAGTCAGGGCCAGCACCACGTAAAATCTCTTTTTGAAATCTGCAATCATCATCTCATGGTGGTTGTGGCCTTCGATACCCATAGAAGGATTACCTCCGTGATGCATGGCGCTATGATCCATTTTTGAATGATCCATTTACATATCTATCTTAGAAGCAAATACAGTGAGCAGAAAAAAACTTTCTTTTACCGCCAGCACACTATGCGGAATATTTGGCTGCAAGGCTATTATCTGCCCATTTTCCAAAACGGTCGTTCGTGCTTCGGTCTTAAAATCGATCTTCCCATCCAGCACCTGCACCATAATTGTTCCATTGGCGGTGTGCGTTTTTAGATCGGCATGTTCATGCATTCCCATCAGTACTATGGTTATATCGTCCGATTTGAAGATCGTGATCGAATTACGATCCCTGATCTGCCAGGTGCTTTCAGATCTTATTTCAGCAATACATTTGTTCAGATCCATTTCTAAAAACGGAGCGTTCAATAACCGGCTACCGCCTGGTCGCAGCGGTGTGGCCTCATTGGCGGTATTTGTCATATCTAAGCGTTTTTTTTGCATAATGATTAATAACCATTATTCAGGATGCGTTCGCAATTTCTTAATCACTGCATCTGTTTCAATCACCGCAGAAATTCCATATCCATTTACCAACGATCCCTTCACGTTGTACCTTGTTGAAGAAATGGCATACAGTATTGATTGGTCATCAGGATTAGACGCACCTTCAAAACGATATACTTTATCAATAACAAAATCATCTGGCGATAATGCTGCATCTATTTGCCTACATACTAAACATTCATTGCCAATATTAAAGTCAACGGTATATCCTTCTTTTTTCAAACCATTGATGGTTTCTGATAGCGTGCCATAACTTTCTCTCATGTTTTTGAATTTAATTCCATATGATCTAACAACTTCAGAACCTCCCGTGCAATCATTAATTCTTCATTAGTCTTAATAACATAGACAGTGACTTTGCTTTCGTCAGAAGAAATTATGCTCTCATTATTCCTATTTTTTATTTCATCCAATTCAATTCCTAAAAATTTCAGGTTGTCACATATTTTGCTGCGGACTTTGTCAGCGTGTTCACCAATTCCGCCGGAAAATAGTAATGTGTCAAGCCCACCCAACACCGCAGCATAAGCGCCTATCCATTTTTTGGTTTGATAACAGAAAAAATCAACAGCTTCCGCAGCACTTACATCAGTGGCTTCAGCTTTCAGTAATTCTTGCATGTCGCCGCTTGTTTCTGACAGGCCAAACAAACCGGATTGATGATTAATGAATTCATTAAAAGCTTGGGGGGTGAACTTTTCAGCCTGCATCAAATATGAGGCGACGCCCGGATCGAGATCACCGGAACGGGTACTCATAGGGAGGCCTGATGCCGGTGTAAAACCCATGCTGGTATCCCTACTTTTGCCATCTTTTACCGCAGCTAAACTGGCACCGCTTCCTAAATGCGCCATGATTATTTTGCCCCTTGCGGCTTTGGTTCCGGCAATGCGTTCCAGTTCTTCCAAAAGGTACGCATACGATAGTCCGTGAAAACCGTATCGTTGAATACCCTTTGCCTGGTAGTGGCGGGGAATAGCTAATCGTTTGGCTACCTGCGGCATGGAGGTATGAAACGCCGTATCAAAACAAGCTATTTGCAGAACGCCGGGATAAGCATCCCCGAATTGTTTTATTAAGCCTATTTCACCGGGCAGGTGTTCTGGATCGAAGGCGATATTGGCCGTTAGTTCTTCTAATAATTCATCTGATATTGGTTCCGGGTTTGCATGCTTCATGCCATGAACGATACGATGACCGATAGCTATGAGTGAAGAAGCTACAGCTTGCTTTTCCAGCCA
>JBBJOD010000274.1:0-7014 GCA_037721715.1 Chitinophagaceae bacterium
CTCATCACCCGTCTCAAAAACATTCACCATTGACCATTGACCATTCCCCTCATCACCCGTCTCAAAAACATTCACCATTGACCATTCCCTCACCTACCCTGCCACCGGTTCGTGTTGAAGCTTATCCATCTGCCAGAGCCGTACCCCACCTTTGATGCCGTCCTTATTGCTAAAAATTCTCATGTTGGCATCCAGGATGATGGTAAGTTTTTTTGCATTGCCTCCTCCTATGTATAAACAATCATAATTAAATACCGTCTTTAGAATTGCCAGTACTTTTCTCATTCTTTCGTTCCATTTTTCAAGGCCTTTGTTATCCAGTGCCTTTTCACCCACGTACTCATCATAGGTTTGATCTTTGGAAACAGGGTGATGTGCCAGCTCGAGGTGCGGAAGCAGTATGCCATTGTTAACAAAGGCAGTACCAAAGCCCGTTCCCAGCGTAATGACGACTTCGAAACCTTTACCACTTACAACGCCCATTCCCAGCATATCAGCATCATTTACTACCACCACAGGCTTATTTAAGGCTGAAGTAAGCTGTTCCCTAAGATTAACCTGGCTCCACAAGTTGGTGTCAAGATTGGGAGCTGTATGGATGATACCTTCTTTAACATAACCTGGAAAGCCGACGGAAACCTTGTTATAATTTTCGAAATTCTTTGCAAGTGACATGATACCGTTAATCACTTTCTCGGGGGTTGCGGGAACCGGCGTTTCGATCTTTTTGTAATCCATCATAAGTTGTCCATCCTGGTTTAACAGGGTGGCCTTAATATTTGAACCGCCTATATCGACTGAGAGTATCCTGTCGCCGGTAGTCAAGTTTTCCATTGAATATTAATTTGCTTGTTTAGTGAAATTAGCGATTACCTCAAAGACCTATTCCGCATTTTTGCGGGATAAATATAGTAATTCGATTGCTAAACAATGAAAATCCTTTTAATAATCTCGAAGCAGGTATATTGATCCACTTAGTTTGTATAACTGGAAATAAAGGGATTATTAATGCATGAACAAGGAGGGAAAGAAACGAAACAGTCAGAACGATGATATCCTTTACAAAAAATTGACTTGTTATTATTCTGATACTTGATGGAGAAGAAACCCGGAGATAGTAGCGTGTGCATCATTCCTGGAACTTTGCTGATTTCAGCCATTTACCGGCTTGTTCACTGCCTGCCAGGTGTTCCTGGACAACACTTTGAAGTATATTCCTGGCTGCTGTTTTATCGTTTGCCTTGTCGCGCTGCATTAAAGCAACCGCCTTCAAAAACGAGCCACTGTTAATTTTCAGGTTTTTCATGGCAGCAAGTTCATCAAACTCCCGGATTGCCTTATCGTGGTCTTTAAGCCGGAGGTAAACAAGCCCGGTATACATTTTTGCATCACTATTGTCGGGATGTGCCTGGTATATAGACTGAAAATAGACAAGTGCCTTGTTGAAGTCGTTTTTATTGTACGCTGCAATTCCTAACTGGAGGCTGTCCGTAGAGCCATCCATGGTCTGGCTCAGTTGGCCGTAATTTTCTTTCAAATAAATGTCGGCCAGTTGCCGGGGCGATACGGACGTATTCAAAAAATAAAAGACTACCGCAAATACCAGACACGCTGCTGCTGCAAAAGCTACCCAGGTGCTCATGGTAAATCTTTTTCCAGGGGTAGAAGCAACTGGCCTGCTGTCGGCCTCTTTCGCCAGATTCAACCAGGAGTGCTTTTTCTCTTCTAACAATTTTTCTTTTGAAGCCTGCCTGGAAGTGATATAGAAAGCCACATCCGCAGCAAAGATTTCATCCTCCACACATTGCCGCTCAAACTGTGTTTTCTCAGCATCACTTAATTGCCCTTCGAAGTAGGCTTCAATATAGTTAAGTGAATCGCTCATGCTAACACATTAATTTTTTAAGTTGAATTTTTTCTTAATTTTCTCCAGGCAGCGCAACCGGGTCGTTTTCACTACAGCCGCGTTATTATATTCCAGCTTTGCTGCAATCTCACGGTCAGTGTAATTATCCTCGAAAAGCAGTAAGATTTCTTTGCAGTTCTCACCGATTTCATCAAGATAACGTTTCACCTGCTCAATTCTTTGCCGCTCTATCATCTTTTCAATCACAGATCTTGCAGCATCAGGCAATTGACCCAGCAGGTCGCTGGCACCAGACGGCTGATGAACAATTTGCTTGACGGCAGTATTCTTCCTCACCAGGTCTATACATTTGTTTGAATAAACTTTGAATAAATAAGTTTTCAACTGCGCCCTTTCCTCGAAAGTATTTTTAACGATATTATGAATCACAGACATTACCGCATCACTATATGCACTAAAACTATCGTCATTCGAAAGACGGAATTTGCGGCATCCTTCGTCTATGTAGTATTTATATTTAAGGTATAATTCATTTTCAAAAAACGGACGCTTGGCTACACCGGATTTAAGGCCATCAATGATATGATCATCGGTTAAGTCCAATAGCTTTTTTAACCTAAAATAATTATTTAAAGACTAGTAGCCAAAACAAGCCAGATATATTTGTTTTTCCTGATCCTTTTATAGGCTCATTTCCTTTTTACACGCCCGATTTTATACCAATCGCCGGCATTGTATTTTTATGGTCGTAATAACATGGTGAGAGGGAAACAAAGTCAGGCTGTTTTTGCAGCGATTGTATAGAAGAATAACGAGGTTTTTATTAGAACGAGATTATTAAAGACTCCCTTCTTACACACCTGGAATATTGCTTTAATAAACTTTATATTTTATATTTGGAAGTATAAAGAACAAAATCGAACCGTTACTCAAATGACAATTATATCATTCGCTCGCTGTTACCTCTTCAATTCATCTTCGATACTACAAATATGCCTAATAATAAAAAGCGTTGCTTTGTTGTAATGGGTTTTGGAACTAAAACCGATTTCGCCACAGGGAGAAAACTTGACCTTAATAAAACGTACAGGCTCCTGATTAAACCGGTTGTTGAAGAAAGGGGAATTATTTGCATACGGGCAGATGAGATGCGTCATTCCGGAACCATTGATAAGCCAATGTACCAGGAATTGTTAAAAGCAGACATCGTAATTGCCGACCTGTCAACGGCTAATGTAAATGCATTTTATGAATTAGGTATCAGACATGCACTGTGCCCAAGAACAACCATTGTTATTTCAGAAGACAAACTCAGTTATCCTTTCGACCTGAACCATATTAAAATTACGAATTATACCCATTTGGGTGATGCCATTGATTATGAAGAAGTGGAAAGATTCCGGGATGTACTGGGCGCTACTATTGATGCGGTTTTGACCGATGAACAGACGGACAGCCCGGTTTACACCTTCCTGGATCAGCTGGTTCCTCCCTCCATACGTGAGCAGGCTGCAAAAGCAGCGGAAGATCTTGGCGAGGCGATTGAAAAGGCAAAAGAAGAATGTATTCCTGAAATCACTCAACCGAAAGCGAAAGACCTGAATCAAACCCTTTCGATTCTTACCCAGCAGGGGGAGCGGGCGCTTAGGAAAAAAGATTTTACATCGGCAAAAGCGTTATTCAATTCAGCTCTTTTGGTGGGAAGAGGCGACAAGGCGAGCAATATTGTCAGCAACAATCCCTACATTATTCACAGGCTGGTACTTTCAACTTATAAAGCCAAAGAGCCTGATGCAGTTGCTGCCTTGCAGGAGGCACTTGTTCTGCTTGGCCAATTAGACCTTAACCATACGAACGACCCTGAAACAGTTGCCCTGGCGGGTGCCATCGAGAAACTGTTTTATGAAAATGGCCAGGGCGATGAGCACCTTGATAATGCCATATTGTATTTCGAACGCGGTTACTACCTGCTTAATAACCGGTATAATGGAATCAACCTCGCCTTTCTATTGAACCTGCGCGTAGAATCTTCGATTTTTGACACAAGGGAAGATAAAATTGCTGACATGATCTGGGCCAACCGCACAAGGCGTCGCGTGCTGGAACTTTGCTCGAGCGACTGGCAGGAATTAAACAATCGCAAAGACCGTGTTGCCAGGAAAGCGATTATGGCAGAAGACGACGAAATGTCCTTCGACCAGATCACTACTGAAAATGAAGGCAAATTCTGGATACTCGCTAATAAAGCGGAAGCATATTTTGGCCTGGGAGAAATGGAGGACTATGTCCGGGCACATGAGCAAGCTGTAGCCATTGAACATGATCCATGGATGATTGAGAGCCTTGACCAACAAATCGCCAAGCTTGCTAAGATACTTCAAAAGCACGGCTACCTGATTCAATCGAACATTGAAATGGCCGAATTTAAATGACGAGGTATGCAAGATAAAGAAGGTGGTGGCGGCTGGGCAGGGTGTCGTGAGGTGCCTACACTTTAAAGGATTCGGGGAAATGTGCTTCTACTACCTTTCCTTCTGCATCTTTGCAACCAACATCAAACAATTCAAAACGGCTGGCGGCATTACTCATTTCAACCAATCCATTGACCTGTTCTTTAGAATAATCTTTGTTCATTAATTCTCTAAGGGATTCGGCATCCAGCCACTGGTTGTACCTCAGGTAAGTAAGTAATCCTTTCTGATCGTTGTCACCAGTGATCAGGTCATCTGTCAGGTCACCTATCTCGCCGTCGATCCTCCAACGGGTATCGCATTTAGACAGCCATTGTAACATGATTTGGTTGTTCCAGCTCGCATCGGCCATGAACATGTCAGGGATCTGCTGCGCCCAGTTTAACAGGTGGTTTTTGGAAACGTTTGCAGGTATCTTCTCCCATCTCCCCATCCCGGTTCCTACTGAAACCAGCAGAAGATTATCGGCGCCCATTTTCCAATGAAAGGGAAATCCTTTGAGCGTAGCTATCATCAGCAATTGTAATGAAGGATTGTTTGCCATGCTTACCCCACCGTCAACAAAAGCCGCTGTGGGTAGTCCGCCACCTACCTCGATAATTTGCGGAAGGAAATAGGAAGGAGCGGCGGTACTGGCCCTTACAGCTTTCCAAAGCAGGATATCTTTGTTCCTTCCTTCTTCGCTGTCATAATATTTTGCCTTAGGATGATTTATCAGAGGCCAGACACTATTGGTATCGGCTCTTTTTGCAACAATACACAAGCCTGTTCTTATTTCAGGGCTACCCAGTTTCATCTCCTTAAAAACAAGCTGCAGTTGTTCTTCCAGTGGGCCGGCATCATAGCCTGCCCTGATGATGTCTTTAATAGTAAAGATGTTCCACCACTTGTATTTTTTGGCGAAAATTTTACCTCCTAATTCAAAATATCTTTGTTTTATTTCCTCAACCGTCCAGCCAATGGCCAGGCAGGCAGCAATGATGGCTCCGGTGCTGGTGCCTCCTATCAGGTCAAAGTAATCACAGAGCCTGAAACTGTCTTTGTTTCCATGCTGTTTTTTAAGAATAGCCTCTATTCGTTGCAGGTAACCCAGTGTCAGGGCGCCCCGAATACCACCACCATCAAGAGCAAGTATACGTTTTGGTTTCCCCGGCGAGAAGTGTTCTTCCAATGTCATGAGTGAAGGGTTGTAGGTTTCGGCTGTACGGGCTTCTACCGCATTAATAAAGCAAAAAGATAATAGATAAATACAACACTTACAATAGGCATTACTTTTTTGTTTGCGTTCTTCCGGTCTGAGTTTTAACAGCAGACCTTCAACTCAGCAACCCGCATGCCTGCGGCCATAGCCGGGTTGGATTTTCCCCATCAAATTTATCTAGGTGCTATTAACCGGGCCAGTATACAGCAATTTTCTTGCGCAGGAAATCTACACTGCGTGCGAGTTGATCCATACCGTCCACCCCATCTTCAATGCTGATCCAGCCGTTGAAGCCGGCGTGTTTTAGTTCTGAGAAGATGGCATCGTAATCATTGAGACCTTTACCAATTTCACCATGGCTCAGGCGTTTAGCGTAGCCGGCCGCGCCGCCTTCTTCCCGGCGCAGGTCTTCTATGGTTCCTTCTTTAAGGTAACGGTCGCTGGCATGCATGGTTACAACGCGGTGGGATATGCGCTTCAGTAATACCAGGGGGTCTTCACCTGCAAGGTAGGTATTACTGGGATCGAAGTTGACCCCAAAGTTTGGATCATCAAGGCTGTCAACCAATTGGCAGAATACGTCCATTTTCTGGGCGAATTCGGGGTACTCCCAAAAGTCATCTTTGTAATGGTTCTCCAGTATCAGTGTCACACCTCTCTCCCGGGCGTAAGGAAGGCATGTTTCAATGCATTCGGCTGCAAGTTTAATTCCTTCATCTATCGACAGAACCGGCCGGCGTTGCCCTGACAATACCCGGCAAAAAGTGCCGCCAAGAACGGTTGTCATGTCGATCCAGCGCTTTTGCTTGTCAATTTCTTTTTGTCTGAAATCAGCGTCCGGGTGTGTGAAATCAGGTGAACAGCACATCATCGGTATCTGCTTACCGTGATCTTCGACCTGTTTTCTAAAAAGCGGCCAGTTGTTTTCGTTTTCCATTTCAATGAAACCTGCGTACCATTCAAGTCCTTCGATGTCAAGGGATGCGGCAAGGGTTATCCATTCGGAAACCTGCATGGTTCCGTCTTTGCAGAGGGCCTGCATATAGGCTTTAGGGAATACGGCGAGCTTGGGCAATATTTTGAGTTTTGTGGTGATTGTTAGGTGCCAGTCAGCTGTCAGCTTTGGTTACGGGTTACGCTTTTTTCGTTATCGATTACAATTGCGCCAGGGACGAATTTTCCTTGCTGTCATCACCCGTCACTGGCGCAAGTGTTTCGCCGGGCCTATCAATATGCTACTGCATTTCTTGAAATTCGCCAAACGGGTTCCGGCGAACAACTTGTGCCGCTTATCGATTGGCAGAACCCTAAGGGCCAGGGACGAATTTTCCACGCTGTCATCACCCGTCACTGGCGCAAGTGTTTCGCCGGGCCTATCAATATGCTACTGCATTTGTTGAAATTCGCCAAACGGGTTCCGGCGAACAACTCATATCATTGCAAAAGCTTATATTCTACTCAATCAACTAAGCAAT
>JBBJOD010000275.1:0-7001 GCA_037721715.1 Chitinophagaceae bacterium
ACCACAAAGTCATTAAACAAGGTGAGTCCAAGATTTTTAATGAGTCCTATCTCACCCCCTTCGGTTTGAGCAATACGGTTTTTATAATCTGCATCTTTTAGTGCCGCAATCATAACCAGTAAAAAGCATCCGCCGGCCAGCGCACCTGCCACCTTTAACCATTTTTTCTTTTGAGGCTCTACGTCTGAATTCAGGTTCATCAACATTATTACAAAAAGGAATAGTACCATAATGGCACCTGCATAAACAATGAGATTAACGATGGCAAGAAATTGGGCATTGAGTAAGATATAATGCCCGGAAATGGCAAAAAAAGTCATGATAAGATAAAGCACACTATAGACAAGGTTCTTACTGGTGACAACCATTAATGCACTTCCTATGGTCATCACTGACAAAAACCAAAACAATAGCTGTATTACGCTCATTAAGTAGCGGGTTGTTGTAATTTAATTGGCTTTCTTAGCCCTGTTTCCCAAAGCTCTTATGTATTCGTCGGGTTCGGTCTTAGGGTCTGGGATTAACAGATCGTTTTTGTCGTAAATAAAACTTTCGCGCTGGAAATTTGGTGGCGCGAACGTTTCACTAAGGTACACCGCATCTTTGGGGCAGGCCTCTTCACACAAACCGCAAAATATGCAACGAAGCATATTGATTTCATATTTTGCCGCATACTTTTCTTCCCTGTATAAATGCTCTTCGCCTGGTTGGCGCTCAGCAGCTTCCATCGTGATGGCTTCAGACGGGCAGGCTACCGCGCACAGTCCGCACGCGGTACAACGCTCACGTCCTTCCTCATCCCTGTTCAGTATCTGTAACCCACGAAACACCGGACTAAAAGGTCTTTTCTCCTCCGGGTAACTGATCGTTGGTTTCCGTTTAAAAATATGTTTAAAAGTTATGAACATACCCTTCATGATATTCCAGAGATATATTCTCTCGAGGAAGGTCATTGGTTTGCGCTCCAGTACTTTAACCCTGTTTGTTAGTGCCTGCATGTTCTTTCTCCCTGACCTCTTACTGAGTATTTTTTAATTTTCGCAAAAGTATATTTTAAAGCGTTACCCCCCTATTCTAATTCGATATAAAAGTCAGACTTCATTTGTCTAACCATAAGATAACAGCGCCGGTAACAAGCATGTTGATCAGTGCCAATGGTATCATTACCTTCCAGCCCAGGTTCATCAGCTGGTCGTAACGAAAACGGGGTATGGTCCAGCGAACCCACATAAAAAAGAATATAAAGAACGCAATCTTACCCAGCAGCGCCACAACACCTATTATTGCTGCCAGGTTGGTATTTAAGCCTGCCTCATTTATAAACGGCATGTCGTAGCCGCCGAAAAAAAGTGTAGCCATAATTGCGCTACTGATAAACATATTGATGTATTCGGCAAAAAGATAAAATCCAAGCTTCATAGACGAGTATTCCTGATGGTAACCAAAATTTAATTCATTCTCTGCCTCCGGAAGATCAAATGGCGTTCGGTTGCACTCTGCAAAGGCACACACCAGGAAGATCAAAAAACCCAGGGGTTGAAAAAATACGTTCCACCGGTGACCCGGATCCATCTGGTGTTGCACAATTGTTTTAAGGCTCAATGAACCAGTCAACATAAGTAAGGCAATCAGGGAAAGCCCCATAGCCAGTTCATAGGAAATGATTTGCGAGGCACCCCTTATGGCAGCCAGCAACGAGAACTTATTATTAGAAGCCCAGCCTCCTATCATAATTCCATAAACACCCATGCTCACTACTCCGAAAATGTAAAGAACCCCAATGTTAATGTCTGCGATCTGCAACTGGATATTTCTTCCGAACAATTCTATTTTGCTTCCCCATGGTATAATCGCACTTGTCATCATAGCTGTTAACATGGCAAGGCATGGACCCAGTATAAACAGGAACTTGTTAGAGCTGTTGGGTATGATCTCTTCTTTCATGAACAATTTCAACCCGTCGGCAAGTGGTTGAAGCAAACCGAATGGACCTGCCCGATTAGGCCCAATACGGTCTTGTATAACCGCAGCCACTTTGCGTTCAGCATACGTCGAATACATGGCTATGATAAGAGAAGCGCTGATGATCACAGTGATCAGCACCAGTTTCTCAACGATCATTGGCCAATCAATTGCTAAAAGAACCGACATCATTTTTATGGTATTGCGTTATCAACAGTTGTAATTTTAATTGCCTGGTTACATGCATCTGTACTTTATCCCCGTTTCCCTCTAATGATTGGCCATGCAACTTAGCTTTTTTTATCAGACTTCATAAGTTCCTCATAAACTTCCTCGATGTTCCACAGAATCTCCTGGTCTGTAAATGCATCAAAACCTTCTCCCCAACTCCTGACTTTTAAAAAATCGAGCCCATTGTCTTTACAAAATTGCTCAGTCAGGCGTAGGGAAGAATTTCGTTCCTCATCCAGGTGTTTATCCAGGAAGTCAAAGAAATCTTTCAGGAAATGTTTTCGCATTGGCAGGATGGAAAGCAATCTTTCCTGCTCCCTGTCGTGCTCTTTCTCGATTTTCGATTTCTTTTCAGACTTCTCCATATCAGACTTATTTGTCGAGCAATTTATTAGGAGATGAATAATCCTCGGCATGTGGAGGTCCCTCGATGGAAGAAAGATGGATTTCCGGGCGGTTCACACCGCTTACATCATGAATATCCATCAACATTTTGGGATTTCTTCCATCAAGTACTTTTGGCAATACTTCATCGGGCATTGTCATTCCAATATAGTGACCTTGTGAAATAACAGAATGGCGGTTTACTTTTGTAGGTCCTTCAATGATCCAGTCGCTTGTCCGTTTTTTATCAAACCGGCAGGTATTGCATATCCATTCCTTTACTTCGCCCCACTGGTCTTTGCGGGCGGTGACCCTGTACACTTCATCACCCCGGTTCCATAAAGTCACTTTCCCACAGCAGACGGTGCAGTCGCGGTGGGCTTCTACCGGCTTAAGGAACCACACCCTGTTCTTAAAACGGAAGGTCCGGTCTGTTAAAGCTCCTACCGGGCAGACGTCAATCATATTACCGCTGAAGTCATTATCAATCGCCTTTGATATGTAAGTTGAAATTTCCGAATGGTCGCCCCTGTCCAGGATTCCGTGAACGCGACTGTTGGTAAGCTGATCTGCTACATAGGTACAGCGGTAGCACAATATGCAACGCGTCATATGCAACTGGATATATGGGCCAATGTCTTCTTTTTCAAATGTTCTCCTTGCAAATTCATAACGGGTGCCTGCCGAGCCATGCTCATAACCCAGGTCTTGCAAATGGCATTCGCCTGCCTGGTCGCAAATAGGGCAATCAAGCGGGTGATTGATCAACAAAAATTCAACCACCCCTTTGCGGGCGTCTATTACTTTTTCACTGGTGATATTCTTCACTATCATACCGTCCATTACATTCGTTCTGCAGGATGCTACCAGTTTAGGCAGGGGCCTCGGGTCCGCGGCAGAACCTGCAGCAACTTCTACCAGGCAGGTGCGGCACTTACCCCCACTGCCTTTTAAAGTGCTGTAATAACACATGGCGGGTGGCGCTACCTCGCCTCCTATATGCCTGGCTGCATTTAAGATAGATGTGCCCGGCTCTACTTCGATAGAGATATTATCAATCGTTACTTTTATTAATTTTTTTTCTTCCGCCATAAAGTTTTATTTCCCGTCAACTTTGCCGATACCCTATAAGCAAAGATGAAGTTATGTACAGGGTCAATTAAACTCGCTCCTCTATTGACCTTTCTTGTTTTTTCATCACCGATCTTCCTGTCTGGCACTTACCCGGCTATGGCTGGCTCCAGTGAATCGGCGTAATGCGCCAGCCCGTAATTTCTTGTAAGGCATTCATCCGGATTCAACACATGCCATTCAAATTCATCACGAAAATGACGAATAGCAGCCGCTACCGGCCAGGCCGCGGCATCTCCGAGAGGGCAAATGGTGTTGCCCTCTATCTTCCGCTGAATATCCCATAACAACCCTATATCAGCCAGTTTCCCTTTTCCAAATTCGATGTTCTTTAATATTTTTTCCATCCAGCCAGTACCTTCCCGGCAGGGCGAACATTGCCCGCAACTTTCATGGTGATAAAATCTTGCAAGGGATAAGGTGTGACGCACCACGCACTGGTCTTCGTCTAACACGATAAACCCACCCGAGCCCATCATTGAACCGGTTGCAAAACCACCATCGGCGAGGCTTTCATAATTCATCATTCTTGATTCGCCCTTCGCGGTCTTTAGTAAAAGATTGGCTGGTAAAATAGGCACGGAAGATCCGCCGGGAATGCATGCCTTTAGTTTTTTACCATTGGGTATGCCACCACAATATTCGTCACTGAAAATAAATTCCTCAACGGGAATGGTCATGTCTATTTCGTAGATTCCTGGCTTGTTAATATTGCCGCAGGCACTAATAAGTTTGGTACCTGTAGATTTACCCACTCCAATTTTCGAATACGCTTCACCACCTTCGTTGATGATAGGCACTATGGCTGCAAGCGTTTCAACGTTGTTTACAACCGTCGGACAATCCCAAAGGCCCTTCACGGCCGGGAAAGGAGGTTTTATGCGTGGTAGCCCTCTTTTCCCCTCGAGGCTTTCGAGTAAAGCGGTTTCTTCCCCGCAAATATAGGCTCCAGCGCCCCGTTGCACATAGATCTCACAATCGAAGCCAGTTCCTAAAATGTTTACCCCCAGCCATCCGTTTGCTTTAGCTTCAGCAATCGCTTCCTCAAGTATAGTAGTGATCCAGGAATATTCGCCTCGTATATAAATGTAAGTTCTGTTACTACCTAGTGCAAAGGAAGAAACGATCAGTCCTTCTATGAGCAGGTGAGGCAGGAACTCCATCAGGTACCTGTCTTTAAACGTACCTGGTTCGCTTTCATCCGCGTTGCAAACCAGGAAACGAGGAACGCCTTCCGGTTTGGCAAGGAAGCTCCACTTCATCCCGGTGGGAAATCCAGCTCCCCCCCGACCCCGGAGACCGCTTTTTTTTACTTCTTCCACAATATCAGCAGGCGACATTTCGAAGGCCTTCTCCACACTAAGATAGCCGCCCTCCCTTCGGTACACTTCGTAACTGCGGATGCCTTCCACCCCTGCTTTTTCTAATAAGAGTTTTCTTGCCATTGTATGCTAAATGTCCAAACTAAAAATCATTTACAACGAAATTTTACTTGTATTGTCACAACCAGGTTCCATGTATCGATTCCTATCAACTTTATATTGTGCTTACACATCCAGGGGATGCCAAACTTATTGGTCAGCATACCAAACCTGCCCCCCAAGAAGTAGCCTGTAAAGGCATGTCTATCACCCCGCCTTCCGCCACGTCAGAAAAAACCATCTGCCGTCAAACATAAAATAAGGGTTTATAAGTTGGTTTCAATCAAACCTGTCCTATTAACAAATTACCAGGTTAAGCCAAAGATCAATTATTTCTTGCTGCCGTCGCCCTGCATTCCTCAATGATGGAATCAATCTTACCCGGTGTCAGGTTTTCACGGTAATGGTTGCCCAATTGCATCATCGGCGCATAACCGCATGCTCCGAGGCACTCCACAGTTTTTAAGGTAAATAAGCCATCAGGCGTTGTTTCCCCCACTCCTACCTGTAATTTTTGCCGGATGTATTCTATAATAGTATCACTTCCGTTGATCATGCAGGGACCGGTCTGGCATACTTCAAAAACATACCTTCCTACCGGCTTTAGGTTATACATTGAATAGAATGTAGCTACTTCATAAACTTCTATGGGCTCTATACTCAATATTGAAGCTACATAATCCATAACAGCTACATCCAGCCAGCCACCAAATTCATCCTGGGCCAGGTGTAACAAAGGAAGTAATGCACTTTTTTGTTTGCCTGGCGGATAACTGGCAATTATCTCCTGTACTTTTCTTAACTTATCTTCAGAAAATGTCATTTATGCAATCAGGTTTAATACATTGAACTGGTTCTTCAAAACCGCAAACCCTTTTAACCGTCCATTTCCCCGGCTATCAGGTTCAGGCTACTTAAAGTTACAATCGCATCACTGAGCATGCTTCCCCTGATCAGTTCAGTGTATGCCTGGTAATAGATAAAGCACGGCCTGCGAAAGTGTAATCGATAAGGTGTGCGTCCGCCATCACTGATCAGGTAGAATCCAAGTTCGCCGTTACCGCCTTCCACGGAATGATACACTTCTCCAGGCGGTATGTCTGTTTCGCCCATAACGATCTTGAAATGATAAATCAACGCTTCCATTTTTGTATACACATCTTCTTTCTCCGGCAGGTAATATTCGGGAACATCCGCATGGAACACTTCTGCATCCACCCCTTTGAATTCCTGCACTTTCCGGTATGCCTGCTCGATAATACTCAGGGATTGTTTCATTTCCTCATTGCGCACCATAAAGCGGTCGTAATTGTCACCTGTTTTTCCAACCGGTATAATAAAGTCGAAATCTTCATAGCTGCTGTATGGGCTATGCACCCTGACGTCGTAGTCAACACCGGCCGCCCGGAGATTAGGACCTGTAAATCCGTAACTCATGGCTCTTTCGGCACTTATTCCGCCTGTGCCTATTGTGCGCTCCATAAATATACGGTTACGCATGAACAGGTTGTTGAATTCAGCGAGAACTTTTGGATAGTCTTCCAGGAACTGTTCCAGTTTTTTGAACGCGGTATTTGTAAAATTTCGTTCAAAGCCTCCTATGCGACCTATATTCGTTGTTAACCGCGACCCACATACTTCTTCATAAATTTCATAGATCAGTTCGCGGTATTGCATCACATATAGAAATCCGGTGTAGGCACCCGTATCTACGCCTACTATCGAGTTGCAGATCAGGTGATCGGAAATCCGGGCCAGCTCCATAATAATGATGCGCAGGTATTCTACTCTTTTTGGCAGTTTCAGCCCCAATAATTTCTCACACGTCTGGTGCCAGCCCATATTATTAATTGGGGAAGAGCAGTAATTCAT
>JBBJOD010000276.1:0-6996 GCA_037721715.1 Chitinophagaceae bacterium
TCATTACCTTTGGATAATCGGCCAGCGCAATTTCAGGTTCAGGAATTTCAGGGTGCCATAATTTTTCCCATTCAAAACTAAAGTAACCCTTAAAATTTCCTTTTGCCAGGGCATCTATCCCTTCGAATACCGGCGTTTCGCCTCTGCTTAATAAAGTATATTGTTCCTTTCCGTTCACAAGGTTCATGTCTTTTATATGTGCATGCCTTATGTACTTTTTCAACTTGGCATACACATCCACTGGCCGTTCTTTTGTAACCGCCCACATGTTAACAATGTCCCATATCAAACCAACCTGTTTATGTGCTGCATTCTTCATGATGGTTGCCAGGTCGTTGGCCTTTACTACCTCGCCGTGAGTTTCCAGCAATACGGTTACATTGCTTCCTTTGGCATAATTACCCAATTCTATTAAACCTTTTGCAATAAGATCAAGCGTGGCGGAACGATCCTGGTCTTTTGGAAATTTATCTGGAAACACCCGTATATAAGGACAATTTAACTGATCAGCGAGGTCAAGGAACCGTTTCGCCTCATCCAGGTTTTTTTTCCTGTCAGCCAGGTTACTGTGATGCAAAGACGTAGAAGCACCGAGGTTGATGATCTTGACGCCGTTATCTTTAACGAATCTATTAGTAGCGGCAATTTTTTCCTTGCTGCTGAATACGGTGCATTTCGGCAATTCCATCTCGCGCTGAATCGTTCTTATTTCTATCCCTTTATATCCATTTTGTTTGGCAAATAGTACAATCTTCTGGAATGACCAGTCGGGGCAACCTAAGGTGGAAAATGAAAGAAGTGGCTGGTACGTTTTAGCCTCTATTTCGGCTCCTGCGAGTACAATCGCCAGAAGGGCTGCTGAGTTTTTTACAAATGCTCTTCTTGGATAATTTTTCATATTTAAAAATAAGAAATAAATAGGAGATCATGCGGCGTGATACCTCCGTCTTTTCCGGATTAAAAGTTTAGTTTTGGTTATTATCATACTGCCATTTCAAATGATCAAAGAAATCGTTAACGTATTGCAGGGAATTTTATTTTTGACGGTCTTACACATTAGCCATCAGGGATTTTCGGCAGCCAATCATTCCTTTTTTTCCGATTCAACAATCATTGCGCAAGGCGAAGCAAACTTTAACCGGTATTGCAGTGGCTGTCACAACTTCAGGCAAGACGGTATAGGTCCGCAACTCGGTGGCCTAACCAAGAAAGTGTCAACGTCGTGGATTCATAATTTTGTCAGGAATCCTCAAAAGGTTATCAGCTCCGGAGATCAAAGAGCGCAGCAGTTATATAAAAAATACAAAGTGGTAATGCCCTCATTTGCCACACTGAGTAACAACGACCTGGACGCCATTGTTGCCTTTATGCAAACACATGGATCACCGGTACGGAAAGCCGGGAATGGCAACGAATTAACGAACCCGGTTCCTGAAACTATCAAAGTTTCAAAGATCGTAATCGGGCTGGAATTGGTGACCCAGTTTCCGACGTCCAGCGACAGTGACAGGGTGCCATTGGCGAGAATTACTAAGTTAGACTACCAGCCTAATACGGGCACTTCCTTCGTGTTAGACCTTCGCGGCAAAATTTACAAAATGGAAGACAACAAGCCACGAGTATACATGGATATTACCCGGTGGAAGCCTTTATTTATTGATCGCCCGGGGCTGGCTTCCGGATTGGGAAGCTTTGCATTTCATCCTCAATTTGGAACTAACGGTCTCTTATACACGACGCATTCCGAACCGGCGAAATCAGCTATGGCAGATTTCACTTACGAAGATTCTATCAAGGTAACGCTGCAATGGGTGTTAACGGAATGGAAAGCTGATAACCCATCTTCAGACACATTCAACGGATCATCAAGGGAACTGATGCGTATAAACATGGTGGCAGTCAATCATGGAGTGCAGGAGATTACGTTCAATTCATTGGCTAAAGAAAGCGACGAGGATTACGGGCTCTTATATATGGGCGTCGGAGACGGGGGCAGCGCAGAACAGGGTTTTCCTTTCCTGGTTCACAGTCCTCGTAGAATTTGGGGTTCTATCCTGCGAATAGACCCTTTGGGAAGAAACAGCAAAAATGGAAAATACGGGGTACCCCTGCAAAATCCGTTCGTAAAAAATAAAGAGGAAAAGGCGCTCGGAGAGATCTACGCTTACGGTTTCAGAAACCCTCATCGTATCACCTGGACAAAGTCCGGACAAATGCTAGCCAGCAATATTGGCCATGGAAACATTGAATCTATCAATATGATTTTAAAAGGACATGACTACGGCTGGCCCGTCAGGGAGGGCAGTTTTGTATTACATCCTGAAAACGAAATGAACAAGGTATATGCTCTCCCGAAAAATGACAGTAGTTATCAAATTACTTACCCTGTTGCGCAATACGACCATGACGAAGGCAAAGCCATCTGTGGCGGTTACGAATATGTTGGTGAGAAGTTACCTCAATTGAAAGGAAAATTCCTATTTGGTGATATTCCAATGGGCCGCTTGTTTTATATAGAGACTGCAGACATAAATCCTGGAAAGCTGGCAGCTGTAAAAGAATGGAGGGTTTCCATCAATGGGCAACTTAAAACCCTTGCTGAACTCTGCGGCAGTAAACGTGTAGACCTGCACTTCGGGAAAGATGTAATGGGCGAAATGTATATTTTGACAAAAGCGGATGGTAAACTTTACCGCCTTACTACATCGAATGCTGCAGAATGAGGCAGACAAATCGAAATTCTTTAGCAGGTTACCAGCATCGCTTCAGGTGGATGTAGCGTCTGCCAAAGGTCCTTCCACCATTTTTAACTCGCCGGTTTTTGCATCCTTATCAACGGGCGGCTTACGGTGCCAGTAGGAAGCTAAAATGGAACCGGTTACATTCATCAATGGACCGAATATGGCAGGTGCCAATCCTACTGTAGCCATCTTCCCCATTTCTTTTGCCAGGCCAGATGCGAGGCCGCCATTCTGCATGCCCACTTCAATTGCGATAGTACGGCAGTCTCTCTCGCTCATTTTAAATAACCGCCCCGACCAATAGCCCAATGTGTATCCAGAAAGATTATGAATCAGAACAAGCACAATGAGTAGCGGACCAATATTTAGCAGGTTATCTCTTCCGGCCGCTGTTATTATTACAATAATGAATGCAATACCAAACATCGAAACAACTGGCATGGCATCATCCAGCCATTTGGCTTTGCCGCTGAGTAGCCTGTTAAAAATAATACCTGCACCAATGGGTACAATCACCATTTTGATAATATCCCACATCATGTTCAGAATATTTATCTCAACAAAAGCACCAGCGTACAGCTTCATTAAAAGCGGCGTAACAAATGGTGCCAGCATCGTGGATATCGCCGTAATTGTTATAGACAATGCCAGGTTTGCCTTAGCCAGGTACGAAATAACATTTGAAGCCATGCCATTCGGCGAACACCCGATGAGTATGATGCCCGCTGCAATTTCTGGCGGAAAACCACTGGCGCTTGCAAGCAGAAAGCCGATCAATGGCATAATGATGAAATGACTGACCACGCCAATAAAAACCCCCCTGGGAGTTTTTACTACGCCAACAAAGTCTTTTAAACCCATTGAAGTACCCATACCAAACATAATGAGCTGAATAAGCGGTGTAATGAAGCTCGAGAACTTAAAGCCATTATACTCAATGAAATAACCCGGGTAGTACAATGCTGTAGTTACAGCGGCAAAAATTATGATGGTATACGCAAACCCTTTCAGAAGTTCAAATCCGCGAAAGCCAATCGCTAATGCGATGAAAAATAAGATTAAGAACGGGCCAGAATTTGGTGTATTATTCGTTAATAGAAAAAAGACGGCGGTTATCAATGAAAGACCGGCGATGGCCAATGCAATTTTATACACGTTCATCTTATTCAATGCTTTCCTGTTTAGGTGATTATTGATTACGTTTTACCAGGTTCTTTTGCTCATTATTTTTTCAAGTTCAGGCCTGCTCATCTTCCCCAATTCCGGATGCTGCTCGAGCCATTTAAGAAAGGCGGTTTTAATTTCATCCGTCCACTCGCTGTCTATCTGGCCGGTTGAATACCTTCCTGACTTTACCACTTCAAATCCAAATTGATCTTTCAGGTTAACAAACTCGGCAGTGGCAACTACTTGTTCTGCTAAATGGGCAGGGACAAAAAGAACGCCTTCTTTCACGGCTATAACCAGGTCACCTGGCAACACCATTACTCCACCCATACGTATGGGTGAGTTAAGGCCCATCAGCACCATTCCTTCAAGAAACGACGGGTGAAAATCACGAACAAAAGCATTAAACCCTTTTATATCCGACAAGCCTTGCAGGTCGCGGGCGCCTCCGTTGAAAATGACTCCGTTGCCTGTTTTCGTGAATATGGAGTTACCAAGCGTACTGCCCATAAGCGTTCCCCCGTCAATTTTCCCGAAACCATCTGCTACGTAAACATCTCCTTTTGAAAGCGTTTCAATAGGCCAGGAATTGGTATTGCCTACCCGCCCCATTTTCAGTCCACGGTCTTTGATGTTCTTTTCAATATCCGGGCGACTTGGCATAAACATGGCTGTTACAGCTCGTCCAATCACCGGCAGATCATTAACCACCTTCCAGCCCGCTTCAAATTGGTTGGTGTACCCGAGGTTTTTCAATACGGTCCAGGCATCATCCATTCCAATATTCTTTGCCCGTCGCAACAGATCATCAGACACTTTAGGGCGGCCATCAGGGAATCGATCTCCTTTCCATTCTGATGTTAAAAAACTGAGTTCCTCTTTAGAAATGGTTTGCGCGTTCGATGATATGTTGATGCAAAAGCCTAGGCAGATAAAAAACAATGTAGCTGAATTAAATTTAACCATAATATGAAATGTACAGGTTTAGATAATTTACGAAAAGGCGCAGTGAACACGTTAAAACTGAATGACCCTTTTGTAGTTATAGTTTACTGGTCTCCCTTACTGAGATAGGTTTCGATATCCTTAGCCGTTACCGCCAGTTTCTTAGGATATTTAGCGAACCAGGCTCGAAATTCATTTTTGATATTGTCTGACCAGTCACCGTGAATCTGGCCGGATGGATACTTACCCTGCTGAAGCAATAATCGCTCAAATTCGTCACGCAGGGAAGTCAATTCAGAAGCGGTTACAAGGTCAACCACCAGGTGAGCAGGTATAAATACAACGCCATACTCATTCGCGAACACCACATCACCTGGAAAAACTGTTACCTCACCTATACGGATAGGCGCATTAATGGAAGTAGGTGTCATGTCTTTTATGTATGAAGGATCATGCCCTTTTACCCATGCATTGAATCCCTTGGTATTCTTCAATTCCTGCATATCTCTGACCGAACCATTGAATATTACGCCTTTTCCTGTTTTACCGTAGATCGCGTTACCCAGGCTCGAACCAATCAATGTGCCGTCCTTGTTTTTACCAAAGCCATCAGCTACATAGATATCTCCTTTGGTTAGAATATCTATGGGCCAGATGTTGATTCCACCTTTTTGCGAACGGCTTTCGGCCCTGCCCTGGTTTCTTACCAGGCTATCCAGGTCGGGACGCGAAGGCATGAATTGGGCCGTTACCACTCTACCTACCATCGTTTCTCCCGGCTTGAGAATAATCCAGTTTTTTTCCACCTGGTTACGGTATCCCTTACGGCCGAGATAGCCCCAGATTTGTTCAAGTGTAGCCTCCTGTAAACGTTCCAAAACGATATCTGGTACTTTTGGCCGACCATCATCAAAACGTTCACCTTTCCATTCGGCAGTCAACGATTTAATAAACTCCGGCGTTGAACCCAAACGTTGAGCAATACCCGAAGCCGAAAGTAAAATAAAGGCAGCAGCAAGTACCGATTTTCTATTCATAAACTACTTTGTTAATTTTTCTGCATTATATTACCTCATAACGCGCCTTACCTTAAATAAGTTAGTCACGCTACTTTGATTTTTGAGGGAGAACAGCTGGCAATAGATCAACAGGTATTGAACAGACTTTCCGCCAAAATAAATCTGACCGTATTTTCTGCAACCGCCTTCCTGCACCCCGCCAAACGCCAGCATGGCGTTTAGACCAAACCGTTACTCTTCACCCGATATTGTTAACTAAATATCCTGTCATGAGAACGCTTCTCATTCCATTGCGGTGTTGGGGCAAAGTAGCTTTTGTCGGTGGCATGAAGATGTTGTTTGACCACTTCATCATTCAATTCGATTCCCAGCCCGGGCGCGGATAAAGGAACGGTTGCAAAACCTTTGTCGATCATCTTCCTTCCATCGGTAGTCTTTACCAGGCTTTCCCACCAAGGAAGATCTACTGAATGGTGTTCAAGCGCAAGAAAGTTTTGGGTGGCTGCCGCGCAATGTACATTTGCCATGAATGAAACGGGAGTGCCCGCCTGGTGCATGGCCATTGCTATACCGTGTTCTTCTGCATAATCCCCAATTCGCTTAGTTTCTAAAAGTCCGCCGGAAGAAGCAAGGTCAGGGTGAACGATGTCAACTGCATGTGCATCTATAAGAGGCTTAAAATTTTTGAGTAAGTAAATGTCTTCACCGGTAAGACACGGAGTTTCCAACGCGTCTGACATGGTTTTCCACTGGTCCGTCAACTCCCAGGAAACAATATCCTCCAGCCAGGCCAGCCTGTATTTTTCAAGCGCTTTACCCAGTCGTATTCCGTTGTTCAGATCGAAATGGCCGTAGTGGTCCGTTGAAAGTGGAATATCATAGCCTATCAAACTCCTGGCATTCTCAACAATCTTGGCCAGTTCATCCAGGCCTTTATCGGTAATCTGTATTTGTGTAAATGGATGCAGGGTGTTGCCATAAGACATATAATTGCCACCCCACTGCTGTAAATTTTTTTGTTGGTTCTGCCAGAATTTATCATTTACAAGGGTACCAGGAATATTTCTAAGTTCTCCGATAGATACATCCATTTTCAGCCAGGTATATCCCTGATCTTGCGTCCG
>JBBJOD010000277.1:0-6993 GCA_037721715.1 Chitinophagaceae bacterium
CCTGGCAGTGTTGCTAACAGGCTGTCATACCGGCGCTCGGCGATTTACCGCTGCCGCATCCACATGTTAAGCGGTAATAATCTGCACTTCCATTTCCGGGTTGTTATTTAGAAAAGAAGCCATTTCGTCATTCATTATAAATCCGTTTTCCATCGTATACATGCTCACCTTCAACTGGTGCCTTGAATCGGTAACATTGAATTTCAAAGTGGAGCGTCCGGGAAATTTTTTAACGTTCTCTTCTATAAATGTAATTTGGTTTTCTTTCAGGTAGCGCGCTTCCACATCAAGTATCAATTGCTTTGTTAAATGTGGCTTAATGGTTTCCAGTAACGTGATCTTTTCTACTTTGAATTCATATTCTGCCTTGTTGTAACGTTGCCTGAAGTAACCGCAAAGAAACAGGTTCTTTCCTTTTTCCAGGTAATTCAAAAACTTTACGTACTCTTCGCTCCATAATATAAATTCACTTTTCCCGCTGTAGTCTTCTAATGTAAATGAGCCAAATTGCTTCCCTGTTTTTGTTACCCGGTGTTGTGCATCTACCACCAGTCCGGCAATACGAAACGACTTGCCGGGGTTGGGCAGCAGGTGAACTGCTTCTTTCACCTCATTGTATTCGGCCAGTGTAGTAATATTATAATGTTTGATCTCGAAACTGAAATGATCCAGCGGGTGACCACTCATGAACATGCCGGTTACTTCTTTCTCGTGATCAAGTAATTCAGTGAGTGTCCATGGCTCGCAGCCGGCTATTTTGGGAGTGCTGATTTCCGGCATGGTGAGGTCGCCGAACAAACTGTTGGTAGTTTGGGTGATACTGGTTTGATAAACATTGCCGAATTTGATGATTTTTTCGAGGCCCGTACAATGTTCTCCTTCTCCGGTAAAAAAGTATTGTGCACGGTGCATTTCTTTAAAACAATCAAAAGCTCCAGAATATGCCAGGCTTTCCAACGATTTTTTGTTAACAGATCTTTGCAGTACTCTTTTTATCAGATCAAATATGTTTTTGTAGGGGCCGTTTTTTTCTCTCTCCGCGATCAGGCTCTCAATAGCTCCATCACCGACTCACTTTAACCCACTCATGCCAAATCGAATCTCGCCTTTCTTGTTAACTGCGAAACCTTTTTTTGATTCATTTACATCAGGGCCGGATACTACTAGCCCCATCCTTTTACATTCTTCCATGAAAAAGGTAATTTTCTCAATGGCGCCGGCGTGATTAAGCACCGCTGCCATATATTCAGAAGGGTAGTGTGCTTTCAGGTAAGCGGTTTGATAGGCCACTAGTGCATAACAGGTTGAGTGTGATTTGTTGAAGGCATATTGAGCGAACGCTTCCCAGTCGGTCCATATTTTCTCCAGCTTATCTACCGGATGACCATTGGCAGTAGCACCTTTTATGAACTGTTCCTTCATTTTGTCGAGCACGGATTTCTGTTTCTTACCCATGGCCTTGCGCAATACATCGGCGTCGCCCTTTCCGAAACCGGCAATCCGTTGAGAGAGTAACATAACCTGTTCCTGGTAAACGGTGATGCCATAGGTTTCTTTCAATATCTCTTCCATGATAGGGAGATCATAACTTATTTTTTCTCTGCCATGTTTGCGGTCGATAAAATTAGGGATGTAAGCCAGTGGACCCGGACGGTAGAGTGCGTTCATAGCGATCAGGTCGTCGAATTTATCCGGCTTCAGGTCGCGCAAATACTTCTGCATGCCCGTGCTTTCGAATTGAAAGGTTCCGTTCGTTTCACCTTTCTGGTAGAGCTCAAATGTTTTAACGTTATTGAGTGGCAGATCATCGAGGTCGATATTTAATCCGTGATTCTCCCTGATCAGTTCCAGGGCTGTTTTTAAAATGCTAAGGGTTTTTAAGCCAAGAAAGTCCATTTTAATTACCCCGGCTTCTTCAATGATACTTCCATCGATCTGTGTAACCCAAAGTTCTGATTCTTTGGAGGTAGCAACCGGTATCAGTTCTGTCAGGTCACGGGGTGCTATGATGATGCCGGCCGCATGAATGCCGGTATTTCGAACAGAACCCTCCAGGATCTCTGCCTCGTGCAGCACTTTACTTTGGAGGTCGTTGCCATTGTAAATTTCGCGCATTTTTTTAACACTCTCCATATCTTCTTGCATCAGTCCCTCTTTCTCTGCAAGTGATTTCTCGCCGTCTTTTGATGTAAGTGGTGCGTGCAGCACCCGCTTTAGGGTAATGCCGGGCCTGTCAGGAATAAGCTTTGCCAGTGCGTTAGACTCGGGAAGTGAAAGGTCCATCACGCGCGCTACATCCTTGATGCTACTTTTGGCTGCCATGGTGCCGTAAGTGATAATCTGGGCTACCTGGTTTTTGCCGTACTTTTCTACTACGTAATTGATCACCTTCTGCCTTCCTTCGTCATCAAAATCTGTATCGATGTCCGGCATACTTTTTCTATCCGGGTTGAGGAAACGCTCAAAAAGCAGGTTGTATTTTAACGGATCAATATTCGTAATGCCGATGCAAAACGCCACCACGCTTCCTGCGGCAGAACCGCGGCCGGGGCCTACAAAAACCCCCAGCTCTCGCCCGGCTTTTATAAAATCACTTACTATCAGGAAGTAGCCTGCAAAACCCATGGTCTTTACAGTAAACAATTCAAACCGAATGCGCTCTTCGATCTCAGGTGTCATTTCATGATATCGATCTTTCGCTCCCACCCAGGTGATGTGTTCGAGATAGGCATCCTGCGAAACAAATTCTTTCGGTACAACAAAATGGGGTAAAAGAATATCTCTTTTTAAATCAAGCAATTCCACCTTATCAACAATCTCGTTGGTGTTGTCGATCGCTTCCGGAATGTCTTTGAAAATGCTATGCATTTCTTCCGCCTTCTTGAAATAAAACTGGTCATTTGGAAATGCAAAACGTTTGTTCTTAGCCGTTACATCATCATCGGAAAAGTCTGTGAGTTTTTCTGTTTTCCATTTTTCCCCGGTATTAATACAGAGCAATATATCATGCGCATCGTAATCTGACTTATCAACGTAATGCGAATCATTGGATGCGATAATTTTAACATGGTGTTTATGGGCATACTTCACCAAAGCCTGGTTCACTTTCTCCTGGTCGGGTATACCATGGCGTTGAAGCTCTACGTAGTAGTCTTCCTGGAAAATGTTTAGCCACCATTTGAATTCATCTTCACCATCATCTTCGCCTTTTTTTAGAATAGTTTGAGGAACCAGCGCTCCGAGGCAGCAGGTGGTAGCTATCAGCCCTTCATGGTAAAGGTGAATGAGTTCCTTGTCTATACGGGGATACTTTGAGTACATCCCTTCGATATAACCCAGCGAAGTAAGCTTAATCAAGTTCCGGTAACCTACCTCGTTCTTTGCCAATAATATCTGGTGATGCCGGGGATCTTTGTCGTCTTTGGCAAACTGTTTCCGCAAGCGGTTTTCCGTGATGTAAAACTCACAGCCGACTATCGGTTTAACTTTCAGTGAACCATCATCATTTTTGTGGGTGTAAGCCTGTTTTACAAATTCGAAAACGCCAAACATATTACCATGGTCGGTAATAGCAAGAGCGGGCATGTTTTCAGCGATCGCTTTTTTATAAAGACTTTTTATCGGCGCTGCTCCGTCGAGTAGCGAAAATTGAGTATGAACGTGTAGATGTGAAAATTTCATGTATATTGTTCAGGTACAGCTTAATCAATTTGGCCCTATGTAATTAATGAGTTGCCATTTTCACGTTGAGCCAGGATTTAGATAGCATGCAATTTAATTAACAAATATGCAATCTAGTGAGTGATACTTGGCACAATATTTCCACATGCCCCACGTATTAGGTTAATTATTCTATTGACTACTACAACTCTTTTAATTTTGTTAGAACGTCTGACTTATGTAGTTTTTGCCGGTATTTTGGCTGTTTCTTGTAATACCGCAAAAAGGATGGCAGGTAATGCACCATCTTCAACCGACAACAAGCGGGTAGTTGTTCCAAGAGATAACCAGCAGGTAATGCATACTGAAAGCGGTAGTAAGAGGGTCTTCAAAAACATGAGGCGTTCCAACGGGCACAATACGCAGGTACAATTAGACAACAACCCGTATCTTAATTTAAAGGCAAACATCGAAAACAGTAGCCCGCTTCAGTTTAAATATGCTGTGTTAACAGATGTGCCTGTCGAGGCCCTTTCAAACCTGGATCTTCTAAATTTTATGGAAGAATGGTATGGTACACATTACCGCTACGGGGGATCTGACAGGCTGGGTATTGATTGCTCGGCATTCAGCACCAAGCTCATGAGCGCCGTATTTGGAATAAGTGTTCCAAGAACTGTAAAAGAACAATTCGACAACACCCGCCGGGTACCCAGAGCCGACCTGCAGACAGGCGACCTGCTTTTTTTTGATACACGCGGAGGCATTTCACATGTAGGTGTTTACCTTTTAAATAATAAGTTTGTGCATGCTTCGGTAAGTAACGGCGTTATGATCAGTGACCTGGATGAAGCCTACTTTAAAAGCCGGTATAAGGGCGCAGGGCGACCCGGACTGTGATGAAGTTACTTACAAGGTTACCAGAATTTCGATTTCCCCTAAACTTATTCCGCTTATTTTTAATGATTATATTTAATCCATGACAATTATTCCAGGTGATGATAACCAGAAAGATTCGTTCATCAACGATGACCAGGCCGCGGATTCCAGCATCGGATCGGGTACTTCAGACCAGGGCATTGAACCAGGCGATGAAGACGACGATGAGTTTTCGCATGACATTACAGGGCTTCCGGAAGGAGCCAGCAAATCCGCTCAAACCGATAACCCTCTAGGTAAGATGAACGAATCTGGTGTACCCTCCAAGAGACCAACTCACGGGCTGTCGGAAGAAGGGCCCGGACCTGATTCGTAGATTGCCGTCAGGCGATCAGCTATCTACGTCATGGTACTGTCAGTAGATCGTGGGCACGGCTATAAATGTTGAAATAGCAAAGATGGGTTTAATTCTGCCATACAATAGTTGTAATAAGTTGACAGAATGAAAATGATCAGCTAAGTGCATCCTTAATGGCCACGCGTTTATAACACTCAAAGAATCTCCTATTCCCCGAAGGAGCCTCTAAGAATCACAACAACAACTGATCGCTGGTAGCTGAAAGCTTCATTTCGATGGCTCAACGTTCTTTACAACGATGTAAAAATTCCTGTCTACTTTAATTGCTGTTTCAGACGTATTCATAGACTGCCATTGTTCAGTCGGTGTGAGCCATTTTTCTCCATTCATTGAAATTTTTACCGGCATATTAAATCCTTTTACGCAGTTAGACCATCGATACGATAGCCGGTTGTCAGTTGCCTTGTATTCCAGTACCGGTAAATGAGCAGTACGCAAATACTGATCAAAAACTTTTGACAATTCAATGCCGGACTGCTTACTGAAAAATTCTTCAATTTGCCTGGTTGTTACTGTCTGATGGTAAAAGGTTTTGTTCATACCTCGGAGTATCTTCTTGAAAACTTCATCGTTATTAATAATGTGGCGAATGGTATGAATCATATTGCCGCCTTTGTAATACATATCACTGCCACTGTTGCCTTCATTGTTTACGTTGTATGGGCCAATAACAGGAGATTTGTTGCCAACCTGCTTTCGGGTGCCGATTACATAATCCTCTCCTGCTTCCCTGCCCGAGAGGTAGCCCGTATAAATGGTTTCCGAATAATTGGTGAAACTTTCATGAATCCACATATCGCTAAGGTCTTTCGATGTGATGTTATTTCCGAACCACTCGTGACCGCTCTCGTGAATGAGTATAAAATCCCATTTCAATCCCCACCCGGTTCCTGAAAGGTCACTGCCCAGGTAGCCATTCCGAAAGCCGTTGCCGTAAGCCACAGCGCTCTGGTGTTCCATACCAAGATGGGGAGACTGAACTAGTTTATAACCGTCTTCGTAAAATGGGTAGGGACCAAACCAGTCTTCAAAACATTTTAACATCGAAAATGCCTGCCTGAATTGTATTTTGGCACTGTCGAGGCTGTTATCGAGCACCCAGAAACTGCAATCCAGTTGTCCTTTTTCGCCGTCAAAGCTTTCTGTCCAATTAACATATTTACCTATATAGGGGATGATATTGTAATTGTTGATTGAATTTTTCACCACCCAGGTAAATGATTCTGTACCATCGCTATTTCTAACCCTTGATCGTAACCTTCCATTGCCTACAGCGACCAGGGTGTCGGGCACCACCATGGTCAATGCTGCGCTGTCCGGCTCATCGCTTTGATGGTCTTTACAGGGATACCAGGCACTTGCTCCAAGTCCCTGGCACGCTACGCTCATCCACGGAATACCGTTGCGGTCTGTTTTCCATATCCAACCACCATCCCAGGGTGGACGGACAGCCTCACGCGGACGACCGGAGTAGCGTACGCGAATTGTTTCTAAAGTGCCTTTCTTTAAATTGTCCGGAAAGGTTACCAGGTAGATATTGCCGTCTCTTTTATAATGCAGGTCTTTGTTGTTCCAGGAAACGGATTGAATTTCTAAAGGTACCTGCAGGTCTACCTGCATGAGGTTACCGGGCTGAAGCACTTTGAAAGAGATATCAGTACTTCCGATGATTGTTTTGGTTTTGTAATCCGGCTTAACAGTGATGCCGTACCAGGTAACATCCCACCAGGACCTTTCAGGGGTAATGCTTCCGCGTAAAGTATCCTGGCGTGTAAACCGATTGGTGTTATGTAACAGCTGCGCCTCGCAGCGCAAGATTGAGATTGATAAAAAAACGAGTATTAAAAATCTGCTGGTAAATTTCATTCGCTAAATTTAAGCCGGTTATCTAAAAAATGAAGTTAATAAAGAACATCAGCCCACCATTAACAATAGTATGAAAGAAACCTCCGACTATTTTAAGAATTGCAGGCTACTGACAGCAGTCTTCTGTTTACAATTTGCCGCCTCAGCCGTATTGACAGGCTGTACATCCA
>JBBJOD010000278.1:0-6978 GCA_037721715.1 Chitinophagaceae bacterium
ACCTGCGTATTTCCGGCCTATACCTTGACGTGGGATTTCTACGTGTGATCGGGAAAGGCGACAAGGAAAGGCTTGTGCCTATCGGCAGTTCTGCCGTTAAACATATCAACATTTATCGCAATGAAATCAGGAGGCATGTACCGGTTAAGGCGGGTCATGAAGACATACTATTTCTCAACCGCCGGGGAGCCAGGCTTACCAGGGTAATGATCTTTTTATTTTTAAAAGACCTCGTAAGAAAAGCCGGTATCAACAAGATGATTTCACCACATACATTCCGGCATTCTTTTGCCACACACCTTGTAGAAGGAGGTGCTGATCTTAGGGCGGTGCAGGAGATGCTGGGCCACGAAAGCATCATTACTACCGAAATTTATACCCATCTTAACAGGGAATTTTTAAGGACTACACTGCAGCAATTTCATCCGGCATTCAAGTAAATGAGCGGCTTCGACCTGTTAGATCTTGAAAGGCGCACCATTTACCGATGCAACTTCGCGTAGACTGGCGCAAAGTGTTTCGCCGGCGCCAATAACAAACTATTCCATGTTGATGAAAGTTTGCCGAGGATGTACCCCGGCGAACAACTTGTGACGAAATCGGCAAAACTCTACCAGGCACAAGTCGTCCTCCGGGCGAACACTGTTTAAATGATTTTTGCCAAAAGGCCCGTCGGAACACTTGCGCCAGTTCTGAAGTCGTTTACCATTGACTGGCGCAAGTGTTTCGCCGGCGCCACTAACAAACTATTCTATGTTGATGAAAGTTTGCTGAGGAAGTATCCCGGCGAACAACTTGTGACGATACCGGCTAAACAGTTTCTACCAGGCACAAGTCGTCCTCCGGGCGAACATTAACTTGAATGAATTTTACCCAAAAGGCCCGTCGGAACACTTGCGCCAGTTCCGAGCCAAATCCGAACTTCGCCTAGACTGGCGCAAGTGTTTCGCCGGCGCAATAACAAGCTATTCTATGTTGATGAAAGTTTTGCCGAGGAAGTTTCCCGGCGAACAACTTGTGACGAAATCGGCAAAACTCTACCAGGCACAAGTTGTCCTCCGGGCGAACATTGTTTAAATGAATTTTACCAAAAGGCCCGTCGGAACACTTGCGCCAGTTCCGAGGAGTAAAAACGGCAGCCTCGCGGCATTTAAGATCGTAAAATCCCTATCTAAACAGCTAGATGACGAAGCAATACGGTTACTTTAAGACGGAACTGCCTGGAAAGTTTTGAAGAATAGAAAAGCCAGCGTGCTGTTCACCATCTGGTTCTAATTTTCCTAAGTTTTTATCTTAATCTTAATTGAACTAATTTTGTAATCAAATTTTACATATGAAAAGAGTTTTTATTATTCTAACTATTTGTACTTTCTTCCAGGTGATTAGTTACGGCCAGTTAACTACGCCGCAGCAAAGTCCTACCCAGACTATCAAACAAAATTTCGGACTGGGGAGCATAGAGTTATCTTATTCACGCCCTGGCATGAAGGGAAGGAAAATCTTCGGCGACCTGGTACCTTTTGGAAAAGTGTGGAGAACCGGTGCAAACCAGGCAACAACGATATCATTTGCTGACGATGTTACAATTGGTGGAAAAAAAATTACTGCAGGAAAATATGGCCTCCTGAGCATACCGGCTAAAGACAATTGGACGCTTATCATAACCCCGCAACTCAATGTTACCAGCCCCGACGCCTACAAACAAGACAGTGACATTGTGAGAGTGGTTACAAAACCAATGGTATTAAAAGACAAAATTGAAAACTTTACCATGCAATTTGGTAATTTAAAAGGTTCCAGTTGCGAATTGAATATTATGTGGGACAATACAGCAGTTACCCTGCCAATCTCCACTGATGTAGACACGAAGGTAATGGCCCAGATCAACCAGGCAATGACGTCGGAAAAGCCTCCCTTTTTTCAAGCAGCCTCTTATTACTTTGATAACGACAGAGACCTTGCTAAAGCAAAAGAATGGGCGCAGAAGGCCATCACAGCAGATCCCAAAGCTTTCTATGTAGTTCACCTGCTCGCTAAGATACAGGCTAAAACCGGTGACAAAGCCGGCGCGATAGCTACTGCAAAAAAATCTATTGAATTGGCGAAAGAAGCAAAGAATCCAGATTACGTGGCGCTTAATGAAAAGTTGATCGCCAGTTTAAACTAAGGTAAATATATACGTACAGCATTTGACGCTGTGTTTAATAACCCATTTAATAACTGGCTATTAAATACAGCGTCTTCTTTTAATGAACTATTGTTCGCTTTCCTCCATAACTTCTTCTCCTGCCTTGTTATTTTTTCTTTTAAATAAGGAAGCGTCGAATTTTCCAAAGCGCCAGTTGAAATGAAGCCTGATATATTGCGGATCACGCAAGCGATAAGAATTTTGACGAAAGTAAACAGATTCAGAAAATGTATTACTTGCACCGCACCGGAAAATATCGCTTACATGCAATGTCAATGATGCTTTCTTGTTTTTTAGAAAATCATATCGAACAGCGGCATCTACTTCAAGCTTTGGCCTTATATAACCCTGGGATGTAGACGGAGGTTGACCAAAACTAATGCTTCCGTCTTTACCGGTTCCGGATTTTCCTCCGCCTTGTGGCAGTATTCTCTTTGAGCTGTATTCACTCCTAATTTCAAAAGAGAAGCTGCGCGGTAATTTGAATGTATTGTTAAGTTTACCAAACCAACTATAAATATTTTTCTGGTCAATGATTACAGCTTCTCCCAGGTCTATCTTAGTTAGAAAAAAATTAAGGTTGCTGGTCATTTCCCACCATTCGGCCATTGATTGCCGGTAGATAAATTCAAGGCCGCTGGTATAACTGGAATGGGCGTTTACAAAAGTATTTACCAGGTTCTCTTTACCGGTAAAAGAACTTATTTCCTTCTGTTGAAAACGGGTAATTAGCTGGTCGGTATATTTAAAATATGCAGAAGCCAGTAGTGTGTTTTTACCAGTAAAAGTTTTTTCGTAAGCCATTTCAGCAGAATAAGTGAACTCCGGTTTCAGGCCGGGATTACCCCTGCCGATATTCAGTGAATCTGAATAGTCTGTAAAGGGAAATAATTGCCAAAAGTCTGGCCTGTTAATTCTCCTTGTAGCACTGAATTGTAGTTGCTGTGCCTTACTTAATTCATGGGTAAGAAAAATACTGGGGAACAGGCTAAAAGGAAAGCTGTTTCCATATTGAATTAACGAATCTTGCCCAGACTTACCCGCCGATATTACTTCTCCACGGTAATTTGAATTTTCGATGCGCAAACCGAACTGGTAACCAAAAAGCTTGCGCTTATTTGAAAAGCTTGCATATCCTGCAATGACATCATTACTGTTTAAATAGTTAGAAGAAAGTTGCGGGATCTGCACAAGAATTCCTGATTCGTTCGTGTAACTGATACTATTTAGGTTAGCCGCGTTTTTTAGCTGAGCACGGGCTCCCAGTTCAATCTTCGAATTTTTTGAAATAGGGTCAATATAGTCTGTCTGAAAGGTAAGGGTTGAATTGTCACCGCTTCCATCAACCAATTGGCTGAAGGATTTACTCACTGGTTCTCCTATTACATCATAAGCAGACGTAGTGATAGTATTTGAATGGTGATTGCTGCCCGGATTATAGTTTATATCTGCTGTGAATTCCTTACCGGCCCTTGCAAAAAGGTGTTTATACCCGATAGTAGTGCCATTATTTTTAAAATCTGCGACAGGCAATGACAATCGCTCGCTGAAAGAGGAACTTAGACTTCCTGTACGTATTGTATCAATGTACAGCCGGGTTATTGCCCGATTGTTTGAACGGCCATTCGAGGTAAAACCTGTCACAGTAATTGTATTCCTGTTGTCTATTAAATAATCGAATCCTGCCCGTAGAAAAACATTCGATTTTTCCTGGATATTATTATCCCTTTGAACCAATTGCGTGTTAGCCATGTCGATGTACGTAAGCCTGTCTGTTTTACCGGTTGAGATGGATTTGCGCTGGCGGTAGCTTACACTTGTAAAGACATTTATTTTACCCTGTCGTACATTAAAGTCGGCTCCCATGCTGAAACGCCCGCGCTGATCGAGTCCTGCTTTTAATGAACCATTGTAGCCAGCCTTGCGATTTCTTTTTAAAACAATATTTACGATACCACCGCCGCCACCTGATGCGTCGAATTTTGCTGATGGATTTGTAATGATTTCGACACTTTCAATTGCATCGGCCGGAATCTGGTCTAATGACATCGACGTCGGCCGGCCATCCACAAAAATTTGAGGCGAGCTGTTTCGTAATGTTATACCGCCATCAATATCTACGGAAAGGGAAGGCACACTGCGCATCACATCTTCGGCCGTTCCACCTGCAGCAGTAAGGCTTTTTTCTACATTAAATACTTTGCGGTCTATCCCCAGAGACATCAGCGGCTTCTTAGCTGTTACCGTTACAGACTGAAGCAATTTGGGATCTATCGCTAACCGGATATTTCCAAGGTCCATATCCAGTTCCTGTTTTTTTAAGCCTTTTTGGTTTGCCATGATGTTTGCTTCATACTTCGTAAAGCCCAAGGCACTGACAAGTAATACCAAGCCGGATGAAATTGAAACGTTTTCAAACTGGAAGTCGCCATTTTTCAATGTCAGCATGCCATCAACTGGTACGTCATTTACAATTTTTGAAACCTTATCATATTTCCTGTTAACTAGTTGCACGGATGTAGCCGCCAATCCTTTGTTAGAAGTTGCATCGATGATGCGGCCATAAAACCGCCCGGTAACGGATGCTTTCTCCACCTTCCTTTCACTTTGCGCAAAGCCGGTTTTTGCAATCAATACCACGAATAAAAGAAAATATACTTTGCACATCCACGAAAAATTAAAATTGAATAATTGTCAAACCGACCTTTAAACAGGAGGTAGCAGACCGCACCACTGCGATATAGCAACAAACCCAGGCAGATAGGGTACCTGCACAGTGTTGCCTTTCGCACTACTTATAAAATCTTTCTTAAACCGCCCTTTAGATGGAGGAAGATGGACAGCTATATTCCTGGAGAGGGTTTAACACAAGATTCGGATTTCTATTTATTAAACGTGGAAGAAACAGTTCTATTGTTTCTCTGGCTGGGGTTCCACATTCCTGGTAAGTGAAAATAGCTGCAATTAGCCGGGAGTGCCAGGTGAAGGTGAAGGTGAATGCGGTTCCCTGGTTAGCTGAACGGTGTCTTTTTTATAAACAATTGTACCAGAAAAGATATCAGCACGGTACCACTGGCACCAATGGCATTTAACCATAAAAAACTTATAGAAGAACTCGCTTTCATGAAACGATGGAACAGACCCGGCAGGTTCTCAGTAAATCCCGGGTAATTTATGGACAGCCATGGCCAGATGAATGATAAAATGATAAATATTTCTACCAGAACGGCACTTATGAATACAGCGTGGCCCCTAATGCTTTTAATATAAAAAGCTACCAGGAAGATGCCAAGTATTACTCCGTAGAATAACGAACCCAATACATTAACTGCCTCGATCAGGCTGCCCATGTTTCCGGCAAACTGGGCAATGATGATACAGAAAAGACCCCAGGCGAAAGTGTACCATTTAGACGCCTGGTAGTCCTGGGCATCTGTGCAATCTTTTTTAATAAATTTCTTGTGTATGTCTACTACGGTACTCGATGCAAGTGAATTCAGGGCGGCCGCAATGCTGCCCCAGGAAGCCAGGAAAATAACGGCAATCAACAGGCCTACCAGGCCCTTAGGCATATAATCAACTACGAACCGAAGAAAAATGTAATTGGTATCGCTGGCATCACCTTTTATCTCTTTTTTTTCAAGGAGCTTTTTAAAATGATTTCGCAGGTTTTCTGTTTCCTTGTTCACATTTTTCAAGGCCTCCGATGATTGATCCGTATTTTTCCCCGATTTATAATCACTGATGAAAAGTTGCACCAACTCCTTTTTCTGAACAGAAAGGGTGGCATATTGCTGTTGGATCTGTTGCAACGAATCTTTGTAAATTGACGATTCTACTTTTACTACCTGTGTTTGATTGAAGAACAGCGGCGCGTTATTGAATTGGTAAAAAGTAAATACCAGCGCCCCGACGAGCAATATCAAAAATTGCATCGGCACTTTTACCAGCCCGTTCATTAATAAGCCAATACGGCTTTCTCCAACACTTTTCGCAGTAAGGTAGCGGCCTACCTGGCTTTGATCTGTGCCAAAATAAGAAAGTGCCAGGAAGAATCCACCGATGATGCCGCTCCAGATATTATAGCGGTCGTTCCAGTTGAATCCATTCGGCGTATTGCCTGTTGTGATTACATTGAGTTTCCCCAACCTGCCACTAACTTTTAACGCGTCAACGAAACCAATTCCGTCTGGCAAAAGGTGCACCAGCATATAGGCCGTTATGAACATCCCTACAAATATGATTACAAATTGCAGTTGCTGGGTATAAGCTACGGCCTTCGCACCACCACTGACTGTGTAAACGATCAGCAACCCACCCATAAAGATATTTGTCCAATAGATATTCCAACCAAATAAAGAAGAGAGAATAATGGAAGGTGCGTAAATGCTGATGCCTGTTGAAAGCCCCCGCTGCAGTAAAAACAGGAAAGATGTGAGTGTACGAGTTTTTCCATCAAAACGGCTTTCCAGGTATTCGTAAGCCGTGTATACTTTCAGCCGGTGGAATATGGGAACAAAGGTTACGCATAATACCACCATAGCCAGTGGCAACCCGAAATAATATTGCACGAATCGCATGCCGTCGGTATATGCCTGGCCGGGTGCGGAAAGAAAGGTGACAGCACTTGCCTGTGTGCCCATGATACTCAAAAGAACAAGATACCACGGCATACTGCGGTTACTCAGGAAATACCCATCGAGGTTCTTGCTTGAATTGCTTTTATACAAGCCATAAGAAACAATGGCAATCATTGCCACCGCCAGTACCATCCAATCCAGCGGGCTCAT
>JBBJOD010000009.1:0-23773 GCA_037721715.1 Chitinophagaceae bacterium
TACCTTACTGATTTACAAGAATTCTTATCTTTAAAAGAGATTAATTTGATACGCTTTTTTTCTTTATTGGTAGTGTCTGGAGTGACATACAATACCACAATGCCTTCTGTCCGGATCTCACCCACCCCTCGCCCCTCCGAGGAGGGGATGGGCGGTGCCCCTACTAGACTTACAACAATTCTTACCTGTACAGAGGTAATTTGATAGACTACTTTATTTCTTTATCGGTAATCCTTGAATGGCATTCATTACGAGAGGATAGGCGGTTACCCTAGGTAAGTGATAAAATTAAACCTACTGCCTACAGTCAGTTCCAGAACCCAGTTACTTCCTCATCTTTAACCGACCTGCAATAAACTCACCGATATCCCTACCCTCTACCATCCCGTTCCTGATAGCGGGCATGTAATGTATTCCCCCATACATCCGGCTGATGGCTGCCTCCCGGGCCGCCTGGTTGAACGATTTAAATTGACGCACAGGAATACCAAACTCCAGCTCGGTAGAATCGGCAAAACTGAAATTGTCTCCAAACATTTTGGTGAGTACCACGGCGGAAGCCGTAGAGACAACGCTGTGCCCGCTGGTATATTCCGGGAAGGGCGGCGTTTGCAGCAGCGGCACCCAGTCTTCACTGATATAGCGGTTGATATAAGTCTCGGGACGTATCGTATTGCTACGGTACTTTTCATCCCAGCAACTGATGAAACAATCTGCCAGTGTAATCGATAAACACGCGTAGGCAGCAGCAGATTCCATCAAACCCGCATTTTTTTTCTTACAGGCCAGCCGGGTGATATTAACCCAATGGCCGACGGGTGATATTTTGCGGGTGGCAAACATCACATGGCCGTTTATATTCATCTTGAAGGGGTTGCAATCCCAGAAGTTGGCAATCTCTTTCTGTTCATCTGACAGTTTTAGACCCGTTTCATACACTTCCTGCGCTTCCTTATAAAACTGGCTGCTCTTATCATTAGAAAATGCGGTTGGCGGCAAGGGCCTGAACTGCTGCGCCGAATCCAGCACAAAAGTCCTGATCCTGTTCCAGTGCGGCTCCACCGCTTTCATATAGGCTGGCGGCGTAGGCTTCCACGATGCCATGCTTTCATTGATCGCATATTTGGGTGATGAGCGTGTTTGCTTGTAATTATCCTGCGCGGCCCAGGCAAGAATATGGTCTGCCACCAATTGCCCATAAGCCAGTGAATTCTTCAGTTCTTCTGCCGGTGTTCCGCCCGACTTAAATTCGAGCAGCATCTTTTCGTGAAATCCCCTTATCTTATCTTCTGAGATTATCAGTGATTTTCCCACCGTTAAAACAGCGTGAGCGGCTGCTAATGAGAAATTGTATTTCTTCCGGCTATCCGGCGCAGGTAGTGGTTTCAAATGTCGCACCTGCCCGGCAAACGTTTGATACCGGCTGTCTGAATGGCGGGCAGCTTCGTACCCGGCGATGGTGATATACGCATAGATGCGACTGGCTACCGGGGGAGAATAAATATCATATACTATCACATCTGTTACCTGCTTAACAGATCGGTGTAAATAGTCCGCATCGGCGTTGGTATGGTGCAGGCTTTCCACTTCCTTGCGTGAAAATCCAATCATTAAAATGGCGGCGAAAACCAGGACAGAAAAGCGCTTCATAACATATGCAAGTTAAATCAATTCGCTTACCTATTCAGCCAGGCTTACAGACTCTCCCAATTTTCAAAGCTTTTAAGCGGGAGAAATGGCTAAATTTACACCATGATGCTTCGCTTATCGATTGTCTGGGTTGCCCTTCCTGTTTTTGCCCTGCTCATGCTGCTTTTAAGCTGGACGAAAAATGCTCCTCCCCTCTTTAAGCTGCTTCCTTCTTCACAGACCGGGATCAATTTCACCAATACCATCACGGAAACTGACAAACTTAATATTTTAAACGAAGCGTATATCTACAACGGCGGAGGCGTAGGACTCGGTGATTTTAACAACGACGGCCTTGTTGACGTTTACTTCGCAGCCAATATGGTCTCTAACAAACTGTACCTCAATAAAGGATCATTGCGCTTTGAAGACATCACTGATTCTGCCGGCGTTGGCGGTGAAGGCAAATGGTGCACCGGCGTTTCAACGGTTGACATTAATGCCGACGGATGGCTGGATATTTACGTAAGTGCCACCTTCCTGAAAGACCCGATCCAAAGAATGAACTTATTATATATCAACCAGGGACTCAACAAAAGAGGCATACCGGTTTTCAAAGAGTCTGCCAACGCTTACGGCATTGCAGATGCCGGTTACAGCACCCAGGGCCTCTTCTTCGATTATGACAAGGACGGCGACCTGGACCTCTACGTGCTCACCAATACGCTGAATGATAAGCGAACGCCCATCAGGTACAGGCCTAAGCTCGCTGATGGTACCGCCCTGAATACCGACCGGCTTTACAGGAATAACGGCAATGAAACTTTTACCAATGTATCGCGTGAGGCAGGCGTTCTCCTCGAGGGCTGGGGACATGGTGTTGCTGTTTCAGATTTCAACCTGGACGGATGGCCGGATATCTATGTAAGCAATGATTTTATCGCCAACGACATCTTATACATCAACAATAAAAACGGGACTTTCACCGATCGCATCACTGAATATTTCAAGCATACCAGCTGGTATACCATGGGAACGGATGTTTCTGATATCAACAATGATGGCTTCGCTGATCTGGTTGCGTTAGATATGCTACCGGAAGACAATATGCGTAAAAAGCGCATGCTGAGCGGCAATGAATATTACAATTACTTCAACAACCGGCAGTTCGACTACCAGCACCAATACGTTCGCAACGTTCTTCAGCTCAATAGTGGCATAACGCCTGCCGGCCACCCGGTTTTTAGCGACATAGGCTTTTTATCGGGCATCTACCAGACCGACTGGAGCTGGACGCCACTCGTAGCGGATTTTGACAACGACGGCTTTCGCGACATCATCGTCACAAACGGTTTGCCGAGAGATGTTACCGACCTGGATTATATCGTTTATAACAATGGCCAGGCCGGCGGCTCAGTAAATTCTTCTTTGGCGATGGTAGATTCTCTTCCCATCGTAAAGATTCCGAGTTATGCATTTAAGAATAACGGCGGAATCCTGTTCTCAAATACGAGTGCCGACTGGGGAATCCACCAACCATCTTTTTCTAACGGTGCCGGTTACGCGGATCTTGACAATGATGGCGATCTTGACCTGGTGATCAATAATATCAATGAGGCCTCTTTTGTTTACGAAAATACATTGAACAATCCCGCCAACAATGCAATCACTAACCACCTTGAAGTTACTTTTGTGGGTAACGGCATGAACACGCGGGGTATCGGCGCCTCGCTCCGCATATACTACGACGGTAGTAGGCAGCAGTTCTATGAACACCAGCCTTGCCGGGGTTATCTTTCCAGCGTAGACGCCCGCGCGCATTTCGGTATCGGTGCCGTAAAGCTCATCGACTCGCTTCGGGTTCAATGGCCCGATGGAAAAATACAGCTGATCAGGAACATCGCAGTCGGCAAGCCAATAACCGTTTCTTATCAGAATGCTTCACCCGGCAACAATTCTCTGCCATTAAGTGCGCCATCTATTTACCAACCAGCATCCCGCCAGTTCGGATTGTTTTATAAGCATACCCAAAATGATGTGGTTGATTACAATATACAGCCAACACTTCCGCACAAATTCAGCCAGTATGGGCCGGCAATAGCAGTGGGCGATATTGATAAGAATGGCTACGATGATCTCTATATCGGCGGGTCGCCGGGAATATTTTTTATGCAGGATGCGCAGGGAAAGTTTTTGAATGATTCCACACGTATCGCTTCCGCTGCCGGCAATGAAGCGGGAGATACCGGAGCGCTGCTTTTTGATGCTGACAACGACAAAGACCTCGACCTCTATGTAGTCACCGGCAATTACGACCTGGCGGGCAACCATCCGGCAAGCCAGGACAGGCTGTACCTCAATAACGGTAAGGGGCGATTTCAGAAAAGCTCATCGGCTTTGCCACCAGCGTCGGCAAATGGATCCTGCATTCGTGCTGCAGATTTTGACGGTGACGGTGACCTGGACCTGTTTGTTGGCGGACGCGTAGTATCGGGTGCATATCCTACGCCGCCGCGCAGCTATCTATTAAAAAACCAGGGAGGCAAATTTGTTGATGTTACGAGCCAGTATTGCCCGTCCCTGCAACAGGCCGGCATGATAACGGATGCATTGTGGTCTGACTTTGACAACGATAAAAAACCTGACCTGGTGCTGGTGGGTGAATGGATGCCGGTCAGTTTTTTTAAAAATACGGGAACCGCTTTCGTCCCGGTAAATAAAACATCGGGAATCAGCCATCATGTAGGATGGTGGAACAGCCTTGTTTCCGGAGATTTTGACAATGATGGTGATATAGATTATGTAGCCGGGAACCTCGGACTCAATTCAAATTTTAAGGCAACTTCCGAGGAACCTATGACGCTGTTTGCCAAAGACCTGGATGACAACGGCCAGATAGATGCCATGGTATTTTGTTTCATGAAGGGCGAGGATGGAAAGAGAAAACCGTTTCCCATGCACGCTCGGGAAGACATGATCAGCCAGGTGATATCCGTTAGGAAAAGCTATCCTACTTTCAAGGCATTCGGCCAGGCTTCTGTCGATGACTTGTGGAACAAACAAGACCGGATAAACGCCCTGATGATGCAGGCGAATAATCTAAATACCAGTTACATTGAAAACAAAGGTGGAGGACTTTTCAGCATCAAATCGCTTCCCATTGAAGCACAGGTTGCACCGGTATTTGGTATGGTTTGCGAAGATGTAGATGGTGACGGCAACAATGACCTGTTACTCGCAGGCAACGATTTTGGTATGGAACCCGGTGGTGGCAGGCACGATGCCTTTATGGGTCTTTGCCTGAAAGGTGATGGCAAAGGCAACTTTGCCAAAATGACCCTTTCTGAAAGTGGATTTTTTGTACCGGGTGATGCGAAAGGGCTGGCCACTATTCACAGCGCAACCGGCATCGACTTGTTGGTGGCGACTCAAAACCAGGATAGCCTGCTCGTATTTTCAAAAGCGGCTAGTGGCCCGGATAAACTTAGATGGATAGACCTTAACCCCGATGATTTCTGTGCGGAGGTTGTTTACACAGATGGCAGACGCAAACGCATGGAATTTTATTACGGATCTACTTTCTTGTCACAGTCGTCGAGGAAATTACCTCTTGATAACCATGTTACCAGGGTAGCGATCACGAATTACAGGGGCGTTCAAAGAGAAGTTGATGTGAATTAGGTTGTCATACAATCATCCTGTTCTTATCTGATACTTTTAATTAAATTAGATGAAATTAAATATGGCAGACAATCCAGGCCATAACATAACATCCAGGAAATGAAACATTACGAACCGCCCCTGGCAACCTGGCCAAACAGCTCAACAATTTAAAATCTTCAGAGATGGAAAGGAAAAAATTCTTACAGATTTCAACTGTCTTCATGGCAACACCTTTACTCTCACCGCTTAAAACCTGGCAACAGGAAAAACTAAAAAACTGGGCGGGGAATATTCAGTATAGCACGAACAATGTTTTCTATCCTCAATCAGTAGAAGATGTGCAGGAACTGGTAAAGAAATGTAAGAAATTGCGCGTGCTCGGTACCAGGCATTGCTTTAACAGGATCGCAGACAGTAAAGACAACCTCGTCTCATCCAGGGAGTTAAACAAAGTTGTTTCATTAGACACCCAGGCACGCACTGTTACAGTTGAAGGCGGCATAAAATATGGAGCCCTCGCGCCCTACCTCCATGAAAAAGGTTTTGCTCTTCATAACCTGGCGTCTTTACCACATATCTCGGTAGCAGGTTCTATCGCAACGGCTACGCATGGTTCAGGAGTCAAACTGGGAAACCTGGCCACAGCTGTCCGCGCGCTGGAACTGGTTACTGCCAGCGGTGATATGGTACACCTGTCGAAAGAAAAAGATGGCGAAAAATTTTTGGCAGCCGTGGTCGGACTCGGTGCTCTTGGCATGGTTACAAAAGTGACACTTGCCATAGAGCCAACTTTTAACGTGAAGCAACAGGTGTTTGTAAAGCTTCCAATGGCTACGCTCAAAGAAAACTTTGAAAAGATTGTTTCTGCAGCTTATAGCGTCAGCCTTTTTACCGACTGGCAAAGTGAATCCATCAACGAGGTGTGGATCAAAAGTCGGGTAGGCGATGCAACAAGCTTCCAGGCCAGCAATGAATTTTTTGGCGCCCCGGCCGCCACAAAAAACCTCCATCCCATCGTTGAGTTGTCTGCAGAAAATTGTACGGAACAAATGGGTGTCTCTGGCCCCTGGCATGAACGTTTGCCTCACTTTAAAATGGGTTTTACACCCAGCGCGGGAAAAGAGTTACAGTCGGAATACTACGTTCCAATTCAGCATGCAATGGATGCTATTCTCGCTGTTAAAATATTAAGTAAACAGATCGGTCATCACCTGTTGATTACGGAGATCCGCACCATCGCAGCCGATGATTTTTGGATGAGCCCTTGTTATAAACAGGCATCCGCGACCATTCACTTCACCTGGAAACAAGACTGGCCGGCTGTAAGTAAATTACTGCCATTGATAGAAAAGGAACTGGCACCTTTCAGGGCAAGGCCCCATTGGGGCAAACTGTTTTCAATTTCACCGAAAGAGCTTTCTAACCGTTACGACAAGATGCAGGACTTTAAAAAAATGGCGGCAATGTACGACCCCGAGGGCAAATTTTCCAATGCCTTCCTTGAGACAAATTTCTACAACAAAGCGTAAAAAGAATACTGGATCAGGTGTTAATTGAGCTGTCGAACTCTTTGAGGTCTGGCGTTTCTCTTCTCATAAAAGTTACGAGGTTTCCTTAGACAGGTAAAAAGACACCCGGCATTATGTAACGCCAGGTGTTTTGATAAATTGTTGAAAGCAGGTGATGCTTCTAGATGGTGTATGCCATCCATTTTTCATTGCTCTGGTTGCTTTTTACAACCGTTTCAATAAAGGCCATTCCACGTATGCCTTCATTTACCGAAGGAAATTCAATAAGTGAAGGGTCTACAGGTTCATTTTCTAATTTCGCAGACAGCGTTAACGTGAAGTTTTTGTAGATATTTCCAAATGCTTCGAGGTATCCTTCGGGATGTCCACCCGGGGTACGACAATTATTCCTCGCTACAGCACCCAGGTAAGGCGAGCCTGCCCTGAGTATTTCTGCAGGCTTATCGATCCATTTCAGCAGCAAAGTGTTGGGCTCATGCTGGTGCCATTCCAGCCCGCCTTTCTCGCCATAGATTTTTATGGTCAGGTTGTTTTCTTCCCCGGCTGCCACCTGTGTGGCCAGTAAAGCACCGGTAGCTCCACCCTCAAATTTCAAGAGAACAGCGCCGTCGTCATCCAGCTGCCTTCCCTCTACCACTATATTCAGGTTAGCACAAAGTTCCTTCACTTCAAGCCCGGTAATGTATTCGGTAAGATTGAAAGCGTGTGTGCCTATATCGCCCATTACGGCGCTTTTTCCGCCTTTCTTCGGATCAGTTCTCCAGGCAGCACCCTGGTTGCCTTCGCGCTCCGAAAGTTTACTTAGCCAACCCTGGCGGTATTCTACGAACACTTTTCTCAGCTTCCCGATTACACCGTTTTTAATCAGCTCTTTGGCTTCTTTTACCATTGGATACCCTGTATAGGTGTGAGTAAGACAAAGAAGCAGACCGGTCTGCTCAACTTTCGCTTTTAACTCTTTGGCTTCTTCCAGGGTGAGGGTTATGGGCTTTTCAATTACTACGTTGAAACCTTTATCCAAGGCCATCATAGCAGGTGCAAAATGGGCGAAGTTGGGCGTGACAATGGTCACAAAATCCATGCGTTTGTCTGCAGTTACCTGGCTTTCTTTTTCAAGCATTTCCTCGAAATTGGTATAAATCCTGTCTTCCGCCAGGAACAGGGAGCGGCCGCTTTCCACTGCAATTTCTTTATTGATACTCAGGGCTCCGCAAACCAATTCTACCATACCATCCATATTGGCTGCAATGCGATGGATGGCGCCAATAAAAGCGTCTTTTCCTCCACCTACCATGCCCATGCGTAATTTTCTTTTCATAACAAACAATGTTTAGGTTTAAATATTGATAATCTTCAAACTGCCTGATGTGCAGATAACGAAAATAGTAAAGTGATCCCAAAAAGAAGATTTAATGTTTTTGATATACAGCCAGAACTGATTGTCCGGTCGCTCGCTCTTTTTTAGTAATGAACGGAGCAAAAACATATGCCGAAAAAAAAGCGACCGTATACAATAATTTACTGACCGGGCTTAAGTCGATGCTCTTTGGTTTCACCTTTGTAAATACATTCAATTTGTCGTAAATTTTTGTTTTGGCATAAAACAACCGGTGGTTTTTATTAAGCGGTTCATGAAAAAGATGGCAAAGGGAGAGGTGATTGAATTCAGCAATCTTTTTAAAAACTTTATTTGTATACCGGGATGCATGATGGGGCGGCATGTTTAAATAAAAGTTAGCCGCTTTGTTAATGAAAGAATCTTCATTTGGAACAGCAAGAATTAATTTTCCTCCCGTCTTTAAACAGTCAACGGAATCCTTTATGAATTGTTTCGGATTCGCTACATGTTCCAACACCTGGAAGTAGCAAACCACATCATACTGCTGAGGGTGCAAGAGAGCATGCTGGTGAATATCCTGGCAGATTACATTCAAGCCATTTTCGCTGGCTTTGCGGATCGCAGTTTCGCTGAATTCAAGTCCTGTATAAGATCCGTACCTGATAAAATTGGTAAAACTTCCGCTGCCGCCGCCCACTTCCAATACATCATCGGTCTCAGCTATCCATCGGGAAGCTTCGCTGAATTCAGCTTTCTCATCCATGTAATAAGCATTGTAAGACTGCAATTCGTCGTAGAATTTACCGTCGCCAATTGCCTGCGGGGCATAAAATTTCAAGCCGCACACATTACAAGTGCAAAGGTAGATGGTGGGCTCTGGAAAAAACCTGCTTACGTTAATTTTACTTCTTTCCATGTACACCTTTGCAAGGTCATCAGTATTGATGGTTTCCGTTACCACTACATCGGTGCTGTCACAAAGAATACATTTAAACGACGCCACATCTTACATTTTTCGCCGGCCTGGTAAAGGAAGCCGGTTCGTTGGTGATTTTGAAGCCGCAAAATAAACAATAAATGCAATGTGTCCTTCTTATTGGCTTTCTACTCACTCAAACAAAATTGCAGATTCATTCATCGCATTGCATACCTCCTGTTTGCCTACCTTAACAATTATTCTCAATTTAGCAAATCGCCAGAAAATTGATTATTTTCATTGAACGTACAGGATAGATCTACTTCAAGTCTTAAAATAAACGATATGCCAGTTTTCATTAGCCTTATCTTTTTGCTTAGTCTCAACCGCCCGGTAGCGCCAGTGTTCCAGGCACAGACGATTGATAGTAGTTTGTCCATCGGTTATGGCTTGGCGTTAAGTGATGTAGATGGTGACGGCAAAATCGATATACTGCTTGCCGACAAAAAACAGTTTGTGTGGTACAGGAACGGCGACTGGAAGAAGTTTGTCATGATCGAGAACCTTACCCAATTTGACAACGTCTGCATTGCTGCACGCGATATTACCGGTGATGGAAAGTGCGAGGTAGCTGTCGGGGCGCAATGGAACCCGTCTGAAACAAGTGACGATACTAAATCAGGTTCGGTTCACTTCCTGGTTCGCCCTGCCGACCCAACGCAACGCTGGAAGGCCATCGAGCTTCACCATGAACCTACTATTCATCGCATGAGATGGGTGCAATCAGCTGCTGGAAAGTTCTTCCTGGTGGTATTGCCACTTCATGGGCGCGGAAACTCAGCTGGTGCTGGTGAAGGCGTAAAGGTGTTAGCTTACGAATACCCGAAGAATGTTGATGGCCCCTGGCCTATGCAGACGTTATTGAATTCGATGCATCTTACCCATAACCTGGATCCATTTGAATCTCCTAACAACGCGAAAAAAGGTTTATACGTGGCAGGAAAAGAAGGAATCCGTTTCATTCCTGCAGAATACAAGCGACCTGACAGTGAGAAAGTAGAAATGATGGCAGGCCTTAGTAAACCAGCCGGGGAAGTAAGAGTTGGCAGGTTGTCATCCACTAAAAATTTCGTGGCAACAGTTGAACCCATGCACGGAACAGAAGTGGTGGTTTACCTGCCAGGACGGCAGGCGCAAAGGATCGTTGTTGATGATGATGTAAAAGAAGGCCATGCGCTGGCGGCCGCCGACTTCTACGGCACAGGAAAAGACCAGCTGGTGGCCGGATGGCGTGTACCAAATAAATCAGGCAAGGTCGGAATAAAACTCTACGCCCGGACTGATGCGTCCGAAGACCGCTGGGAATCGTTTTGGGTAGATGACAACGGCATGGCTTGCGAAGACCTGCAGGTGGCCGACCTTAACGGTGATGGTAAACCGGATATTGTAGCCTCGGGAAGAGCCACCAGGAACCTGAAGATCTACTGGAACAAAAATGGAAAAGATCCGTCCTGAGTTAAATGTGTAAGCAAGTTCCACATTGTAGGGCTTAAAGACCAACCAGGTCTTTGCCTTTATGTTGTATCTTCCACCTTAGTGCTAAAAAAGTACTTTTTATGATCAAAGAGATTGCTTGTATATCTGTAATAGTTGGCACATTGCTTACAGCGCATGTATTTAATTTTTCACCGACCTCATTCATCACCAGTGCACATTATTCTGATGAATTAAATAAGTTAACAGATAACAGTAAGCGAAGTTTACCTGGTAGAGACAAAAATGCCGACCTTGAAGTCATTCGTAAACGCATCGTTGACGACCTGCTGGAACCTGCTGTCAGTGAAAGCAAAAACAAAAAATTAATCCAGTCTATCCAGCCGGAAGGCACCTGGCCCGGCATAAATTATACAGATGTGTCGCGCACCGGATTCGAACATCGCATTCACCTGGATAACATGCTCGACCTGAGCCGCGCTTACAGAAAGCCCGGGTCTGCTTTCAACGGAAGTCCTGCGATAAAAAAAACGGTTTCGGCTGCCTTAGACTTTTGGATTAGTAAAGACTTTATTTGTGACAACTGGTGGTGGAACGAAATGGGCACTCCTAACCTGATGATTAATACATTGCTGCTCATGGATTCGGACCTTACCGAAAAGCAACGTACGGAAGGCGCACGAATAGCAGGCCGGGCTAACCTCGAGGCCTCCGGCGCCAGGCCCGGTGGCGACCTGATCCAGATAGCGGCTATGCTGGGCAAGCAGGGTTTGTTCAAAAGAGATGCGACAATATTGGATAGGGTAGTAAAAGTAATGGCAGAAGAAATAAAGATAACGACCGACCGGGGAATCAAGCCAGACCTGGGGTTCCACCACCGGGTAGACCATGTTACCTCTATACATACTTATGGCACCGGCTATGCCAGCGCATTTTCTTACTGGGCAGTGAAGATTGCCGGAACTTCCTTTACATTACCGGAAGGGGCCATGAACCTGCTTATTGACTACTACCTGGACGGCATATGCCGATCCATGGCTTTTGGTAGGTATGGCGATATCGGTGCCCGCAATCGCGACCTGTCGAGGCAGGGTTCCTTGTCACCAGCGGGAATTGAGATTCCTCAAAACTTGCTTAAAGCATCCAGCTATAGAAAAAAAGAACTGGAAGAGATTGTTTTGATTCGCCAGGGCGAAAAGAAACCCGCTTTAAAAGGCAACCGGTTCTTCTGGCATTCCGAATATTTCGCGCACCAGCGGCCTGCTTATTTTACATCTGCCCGTATGCATTCTTCCCGCAACAGCAATGTGGAGCAACCACACAACGAAGAAGGTCTGAAAAACCATTATTTTGCTGACGGCTCCAATTTTATTTCCCGCACGGGAAAAGAATATTATGATATTTTTCCCGTTTGGGACTGGCAGAAGATACCTGGCGCTACGATAGTGCAGCGACCGTTAATGCCACCCTGGAAGGAACTGGCAAAGAAAGGTCTTACCGACTTTGTTGGAGGAGTCAGCGATGGTGAATTTGGTGCCGCGGCTTTCGACTTCGCCAGTCCGCACGATCCGCTTACAGCGCGCAAATCCTGGTTCTTTTTCGACCAGGAGTATGTTTGCCTTGGTGCAGCCATTACTTCCGAATCGCAATACGCTGTAGTCACCACACTGAATCAATGTTTATTAAACAAGGATGTACGCGTGAAAACGGCAAACCCCCAGCAAGTAACACAGAAAGGGACTCATAACTTAAAAGGGGTGTCCTGGGTGTTTCACGATAGCATTGCCTACATCTTTTCCGCGCCTGTTGATTGCATGCTTAAGAATACTACCGCCAGTGGGAACTGGCGGGAAATTAGTCACCAGGCCTCGGCTTCCAAAGAGCCGGTACAGAAAGAGGTATTTAGTTTATGGATCGATCATGGAACGAGGCCGAATAATGCCCGTTACAGTTATATTGTTGTTCCGGCTATTTCGGCAACTGCCATTGACCCATACATAAAGAAAAGCGAGATAGTGATACTTTCGAATACACCAGAAATCCAATCAGTGTATAACACGAGGATGAAGAGAAGCCAGGCGGTATTTTACAAGGCAGGGAAAATAAAATTCAATAATACATTAACGCTTACATCAATCCAACCCTGTATCGTCATGATTGACGGTAACAAGGTATCAAAGCTTACCCTGTCTGTTTCTGACCCTACCCGCAAATTGAGCAAATTGAATTTTGAAGTATCAACCCGGTTAACCGGGTCAGGAACGAATTGGCGCGCCACCTGGGACAACGATAAAAAAGTATCCGTTATACAGGTTGAATTGCCTAAAGAAGGAGATGCAGGCAAGACGGTAATAGTCGAATTGAGCGAATCTACGGGGAAGACGGAACAGGCAAAAAAAACTTAGCTTAAGCAAATATGAAACAACACATTAATAGGCGTCAATTTTTACGCACAGGAACGTTAGCGGCTGCGGCCCTGGGAGTAACCGGCACATCTGCAAATGCTTTCGCAGCCAGTCCTTTTCAGACCCAGAAAAAAGTCGGCATCATTGGCCTCGACACGTCTCACAGCGTTGCCTTTGCAAAATCATTAAATGTTGCTGAGCCGCCGCCTGAACTCAGGGGATATAAGGTAACGGCAGCTTATCCCCGGGGTAGTGCTGATATAGAATCATCCACCAAAAGACTGGCTGGCTACACTGAAGACGTGAAGAAACTCGGTGTTGAAATCGTTAACTCCGTGGAAGAATTGTTGAAAGTTGTTGACGTTGTTTTATTGGAAACCAATGACGGTCGGCCGCATCTTGAACAGGCTTTGCGGGTTATAAAAGCGGGCAAACCTTTGTTTATAGACAAGCCCGTTGCCGGTTCATATAAAGAGGCGGTCGCCATCTATGATGCGGCCAGGAAAAACAAGGTGCCCATTTTTTCTTCCTCTTCGCTGCGTTATATGGAAAGTGTGCAGGAAGTTGTGAAAGGTAAGATAGGTGCGGTATTGGGCGCGGATACTTTTAGTCCGGCCACCCTGGAAAAAACGCATCCGGATCTTTTTTGGTACGGCATACATGGGGTTGAAATGTTATTCGCGGTGATGGGTGCGGGTTGCAGGCAGGTGGTTCGGATTTATAACCCGGATACTGATATCGTAGTGGGAACCTGGCAGGATGGAAGGGTGGGCACTTTCCGCGGAACACGTACCGGTAAACACGATTATGGCGGAACGGTGTATGGTGCCGACGGCAATCTTAGCCTGGGACCTTTCAAAGGATATGATAATTTACTGGCAAGGATCATTGAATTTTTTAAGACAGGAAAGGCACCCGTATCTGCAGAAGAAACACTGGAAATCTATGCATTTATGCATGCGGCTGATGAAAGCAAACGCCGAGGCGGCGTGGCGGTAAAGATGGGTGGATGAGTGATGAGTGATGGGTTCAGATAAATTTTGTTTCAACAAAGCGCATCGGGTTATTTACATCTAATTAATTATATGCGCTTTCGTTGAAATCTCTTGACCTTCAGACAACCTGTATATCATGAGATTTCAGCTCAACGCGCGTAACAGGTTGCTGTTCTTAGTTGGTGAGGCGCTTTGGCTGAAATGACAAAAAAAGTTACCTTCTTTTTGAAGACAGAAGATGGGTTATCACTGATCGGTTCAGAATAACTTTTGTTTCAACCAAGCAAAAAACGTCTCTCTCTTTTTTGTCATTTCAACAAAGCGCATCGGGTTATTTACATCTAATTAATTAAATGCGCTTTCGTTGAAATCTCTTGACCTTCAGACAACTTGTATATCATGAGATTTCAGCTCAACGCGCGTAACAGGTTGCTGTTCTTAGTCGCTGAGGCGCTTTGGCTGAAGGACAAACATCAATTGCAACCTCCTCGTTACCACTTCAAAACCCTGCATACCACCTTCATTAAAAAGTGTTAACTTTCTCCCTCAGAACTTCTAACAGATAACATCAAACGCAGACCATGCAAACCTCCAGGCGCAATTTTCTAAAAAAAGCTTCAACGGCAACCGCTGTAATTTCCCTGGGTGGCATACTTCCAGGCTACTCCGCAAAAAGCTACAAAAGCATTATCGGTGCCAATGAAAAGGTAACGGTAGCCTGTATGGGAGTCAATAGTCGCGGACTGGCCGTTGGTTCCAACTTCGCCTCTCAAAAAAACTGCGAAGTGCTGCATGTCTGCGACGTAGATACCCGGGCGGCTGACAAATGCATCGGTACCCTTGAAAAGATCCAGAAAAAACGCCCGGTAGCTACGCCCGACTTCAGGAAAGCGCTTGACGATAAAAACCTGGATGTGCTGATCGTTACAGCGCCTGATCACTGGCATGCTCCTGCAGCCATACTGGCTTGTGCAGCCGGAAAACATGTGTACCTCGAAAAACCATGCAGCCACAATCCGCGCGAAGGCGAGATGGTAGTGGAAGCTGCAGCTAGGCATAAACGTTTGCTACAAATGGGCAACCAACGACGGTCCTGGCCTAATGTTGCAACGGCAATTGGTGAATTGCATGCGGGCGTTATCGGACGCCCCTATTTTGCCAAGACTTGGTATACCAATAACCGCGCATCGATCGGTAAAGGAAAAGAAACCGATGTGCCTTACTGGTTGAACTACGATCTCTGGCAGGGCCCTGCTCCACGCCAGCCATATCGGGATAACCTGATCCATTACAACTGGCACTGGTTCTGGAACTGGGGAACGGGCGAAGCACTTAATAACGGTACGCACATGGTTGACCTCGCCAGGTGGGGCTTGAAAGTAGACTACCCGCTCCGCGTTAGCTCAGCAGGTGGTCGTTACCGTTATAAGGACGACTGGCAGACACCCGATACGCAGGTAATCAACATCGAGTTTGACAACAATACCGCAATAACCTGGGAAGGACGCAGTTGTAACGGGCGTTCCATTGAAGGCAGCAGTGTTGGAGTGATTTTTTACGGTGACACGGGTTCACTGCAGATAGACAGCGGTAACTCCTACAAAATTTACGACCTGAAAAACAATCTGCTAAAAGACGTCAAGAATGACCGAAAAGTAGATGCCCTTAACCTTGCAGACCCGGCCCAGGAACTGGATGCCCTACATATCCAGAATTTCTTCGATGGAATAAAAAAAGGCACAAAACTTAATTCAGACATAATCAGCGGCCATAAAAGCACGCTACTCGTTCAACTGGGCAATATTGCCCTCCGCTCCGCCAAGACATTACATATAGATTCCGGCAATGGCCATATTCAGAACGACAAGGATGCAATGAAGCTCTGGACCCGTGATTACCAGCCCGGCTGGGAGCCAAAAGTTTAGTAAATAACAAAAACATAATACCTTCAGGAGAATTTTGCTTATACATATATTCCTCCAACAAAATGAATATACCAGGTTGATTTTTTTGCTCAGATCAATGGAGGTTTTCGTTGAACCTCCATACCGGGTAGAATGGCTGATACTTTCATTTTATTATTTGAAACGATCCACCATTATAAATATCGTTAACCATGTACTCATATGAGAAAAAAACTACAATATCTTTTTCTTTATCAGGTCAGAAGAAGACTGTTGGGCTTTTTGATTGCTTTCGTTACGCTTCACAACTTCCAGGCATCCGCTGCAGACAAGTTAAAGCGCCCTCTCACAAGTTCTGCAAGCTCCACGTTTTATGAAGACAAGTATGACCGAGAATCTGCTCAAATTATAACCGGTAAAATAGCCTCCCCGGCAGGCGAGCCCTTGCAGGGAGTCAGTATAGAAGTAAAAGGTACAGCCGTTGGCACAACTTCAGGTACGGATGGTAGTTATACCATCAATGTACCCGATGGCAACAACATCCTGGTAATTTCTCTTATTGGTTATGTTACACAGGAAATCGTTATCAGTAACAGCACCAGTATCAATGTCACCATGCAAGTGGGTACCAGGGCCCTTGATGAAGTGGTGGTGATTGGCTATGGAACCGAAAGAAAAGTAAATCTCACCGGTTCTATTTCTACGCTGGCTATGAAGCAAAAGGAGAATATGCCTATCACCAATGCAAGCCAGGCCCTGCATGGCATGGGCGGGGTCTGGGTTAACCAGGCAGGTGGAAAACCCGGCCAGGATTTTGGATCTATAAGAATCCGCGGAGTAGGAACTACGAACAACAGCAGCCCGCTGGTGCTGGTTGATGGAATTGAATACAACATGAACGAAATCAACCCGGCTACCATCGAAACCATTACCGTGCTGAAAGATGGTTCCGCTGCTATCTACGGATCGCGGGCGGCAAACGGCGTAATACTCGTTACCACGAAATCCGGCAAAAAAGGAAAGTCAGAAATCAATTACAGCTTTTCACATGGCATACAGGATGTTACCTTTATGCCTGATGTAGAATGGGACCCGATCGTTTACATGTTGAACAAAGACCAGGCACTTCGTAATGAAGGTAAAACAGTGGTGGATTACACGGATGCTCAAATAGAGGAATACCGAAAGGGTATGTTAACAAATCCTTACGCTTATCCCAACAGAAATCTCTTCGATGAAGTTTTAAAAAAAGGATACCTCCAACAGCATAACCTGCGCTTTTCCGGCGGGTCAGACAAGATTGTTTACAGCCTGGCACTTGGCTATATGGACCAGGACGGTATTCTCATCGCTGCCAACCACGCCAACAGGTACTCCATCGATCTGAATGTAACCGCTAATGTAACGGACAAAATAAGAATAGGCGGCACAGTTAAAAGTACCTACCGCAAGTACAAAGAACCAAACGGGGGCACAGAGGCATTCTTCAATAGCCTGTTTCGTTCGCTGCCCATTATGGCCTCCTACCTGGAAGATGGCAGTTATGGGAGTGTTGTTTTCGCTACTCCCGGTTTAAATGTAATTGGCAACCCGCACATCAGGCTCAGGGAAGGCAACAAGGAACATGCTTCCATGCGTACCCTTACCAAAGTTTTTGCTGATGTAAGCCTGCCTTTCAATATAACTTATAGCGCTAACCTGGGTGTTGATAAGTCTAACGGGGCGGCCGATAGACTGGATGGTGCCAGCAGGCAGTTTGTGCCCATCATGACTACCTATCACCCGATTACGAAAGCGCCGAACTTTTTAAACCCAACCCCTTATGCCTATACGTACAATGAAGACAATTTATTCCTGTCCGCCTATCAAACCCTGAGCTGGCAGCAAAAGCTCGGGAAGGTACACAGTGTATCCGCGATGGCAGGCACGAGTTACACCAAGTTTAACAACAGTAACTCTTCCAGCCAGATCTTCGGCTTCTTCGATAATTCGCTCAGCGATATAAACGCAGGTTCTGTTAACCCGCAAGTAACCGGAAGGCGCACGGAAGATGTATTGCTTTCCTATTTTGGACGCGCCGGCTATAACTATAAAGAAAAGTACCTGTTAGATGCCACATTGCGCTATGATGGCTCAGGACGCTTTAAAGAAGGTCGCCGCTGGGGACTCTTTTATGGCCTGTCTGCCGGCTGGAGACTTGACCAGGAAGCATTCTTTAAAAATATTCGCCAGCTTGACTTTATTAATTTGTTCAAGATCAGGGCATCCTACGGGGAACTGGGCAACCAGGCAGTAGAACTGTACAGTTACTTCCCGACCGTAAACCTCGGCTTCGACTATGCCTTCAACAATACCATTGCCGCTGGTTCCGCCATCACAAGGGCCGTAGAGTCAAATATCTCCTGGGAAACAATGCATACTTACAATCTTGGTACCGACATTTCGGCCTGGAACGGAAAATTAAATTTCAGCCTTGACCTGTTTAAGAAGCGAACATCTGATATCCTCCGCCAGGTAAACATACCGGCGCAGGTTGGAGGGCTAACCGGCCCGGTTAAAAACATTGGCACTGTTGATAATACCGGTTATGAGATCAGCATTACGCACCGCAATAGTATCGGCAATTTTAAGTACGAGATCGGAGGCGAGTTTGGATATGTTAAAAACGAAGTCATCAACTTAGATGGAGCGCGCATTATCGGCACCCGCAGGATCACTACGGCCGGTTATCCCATCGATTCTTACTATTTATACGAAGCAATAGGAATCTACCAGAGCCAGGAGGAAGTGGACAAAAGTGCAAAGATTAGCAACGCGGTCAAGCCCGGGTACCTGAAATACAAAGACCAGAATAACGATGGAAAGATCAATGGGGATGACCGCATCATAACTGGAGGTTCCATCCCTAAATACACCTATGGTTTTACGCTAAATCTCGGTTACAGGGCCTTCAGCCTTAACTCTTTTTTCCAGGGGGTACAAGGGGTAAACCTATACCCTACGGCCAACCTGGCAACGCCTTATAACAACGGTGCCGGTGTAACCAAGGAATGGATCACTGATTCATGGACACCCACCAAACCTAATGCCCGGCTTCCTATTCTAACAACCTCAACCGGTGCTACTGAAAACTTTCAACCTTCTACTTTTCATTTGAAAGATGGTTCGTATCTAAGATTGAAAAACATCCAATTCAAGTACAACCTGCCAACGCAATTGATCTCCCGGCTTAAACTGGTTAACTTAAGTGTTTTCGCAAATGGTGAGAACATGCTCACCTTCACCCAATTCAAAGATTTCGACCCGGAGAAAAATATCACGCAGGATAACATTTATGAATACCCGTCTTTAAAGACTTATAGTTTTGGAATCAATGCTACCTTTTAAATCAGGCTTATGAATAAGATATTTTACCTTCTTTCCTGCACCGCCTTCCTTTTTGGCTGCTCAAAGGATTTATTAAATACCCAACCTAACGACAGGTACACAGAACAAATCTACTGGACCTCTGAAAAAAATGCGGTCGCGGCCTTAAACGGCTGTTATGCGGTATTGAAAGAAGATGGTTTATTCGGTGGCACTGCCACTCCTTTGTGGGAAGAAACGGTAACACCCAATGCATACAATTACGATAATTCATTCGGCTTTAATGTTATTGCACTGGGTACACACACTGCCAGTCCGGCCGGTACAAACGAGATCATCAACAACCGGTGGTCTGATTGCTACCGTGGAATTGGCCGTTGCAATACCCTTCTTGCTGAAATAGATAAAGTGCCCATGAGTGATGCGGCTAAAAACCAGATGAAGGCTGAGGCTAAATTTCTCAGGGGACTTTTTTACTCTTTATTGGAAATGTATTATGGCGGTGCGCCCATCATATTAGAAAAGCCGGATGTTGCTACACAGTCTACACTTGCCCGCAACACCAGGCTGGAAGTGGTTACGCAGGTACTTAAAGACCTGGAAGAAGCCGCTGCTGTTTTGCCTGTAAAATATTCAGCGGCCGCCGATAAGGGACGAGCCACCAGGGGTGCTGCCCTGGGTATTAAAACGCGTGTATTGTTGTTCGAAGCCAGCCCTTTAATTAATACAGGCAATGACGCCGCAAAGTGGCTGGCTGCAGCCAACGCGGCCAAGGCAGTTATGGACCTGGCACCACAGGCCGGTTATGATCTCTACCCTAACTACCGCAACCTGTTTCTGCCGGCAAATGAAAATAACCAGGAAGTGTTGTTCGATGTTCAATTTAAAGCGCCCGAGCAAACAGGAAACTCATTCGACCTGATAGTGCGGCAGTTTAATACAAATGCGCCATTGAGAAACCTCATAGATGCCTATTATATGAAAGATGGCTTACTCATTACACAGTCGCCTCTATACAGCGCAGCAAAACCTTATGAAAACCGCGAGCCCAGGTTCTACCAGAGCATTGTTTACCCCGGCGACACCTATATGGGTGCAATAGTTACTGCCACCAATCCCTTCAAAATAACCGGCTATACCTTTAAAAAGTATGGCATATATGACAGGGAACCAAGTACCAACATCTTAAATGCCGGGCAGTCTGAAACCAATTATATGGTGATGCGTTTTGCCGATCTGATACTGATGTATGCCGAAGCACAAAACGAAGCTACAGGATCGCCCGACGCTACCGTTTATGCAGCCGTAAACAAAGTGCGCCAACGCGCCGGGTTGGTTCCTTTCGAAGTACCGCTGGGCAAAACAAAGGCAGAAATGCGCGACATCATCAGGCGGGAACGAAGAATTGAGCTGGCGGGTGAGGGATTCTATTATATCGATATCAGGAGATGGAAGACTGCTGAGCAAGTGATGAATGCTACTATTTTGAACTCGCAAAACCAGGCAATTGTAAAAAGGACCTTCAATCCGGCTCGCGATTATTGGTGGCCAATTCCTCAAACCCAGCGTGACCTTAATACCAATCTCACCCAGAACGAAAATTACTAACTGGTCGCTGATAATCACATTATCAAAAAATGAAATCGTTTTCAGTCATATTTCTTTCAACCACATTTGCCCAACGCACATCGATAGAACTGTTGCCAAATGACCGGGTGGCCGTAGCCCTTTACAACATTAGCCAGCAAGATAAAATTATTTTTAGAGACTTCAAATAGCATTTATGATGAAACTTTTTAATCATTTACAACATTCATTATTCATCTTATCACTTCTTCTATTATCTCATTATTCAAATGCAAGGCATTTGCAGAAACCATCGCCAGCTAAAAATGCGCGACCAAATGTTGTCTACATATTTGCAGATGACCTGGGTTATGGTGATGTTGGCGCCTATGGACAGCTGAAAATTAAAACCCCGAACCTGGATAAAATGGCGAAGGATGGTATGCGTTTTACGCAGCACTATACCAGCACACCGGTTTGTGCTCCGTCCAGATGTATGCTAATGACCGGAAGAAACGGTGGCCATTCTTATATTAGGGACAACTATGAACTGGGTGCTTTTGCAGATAGCCTGGAAGGTGGCCAGATGCCCTTACCTGAGGGCACTTTTACTATAGGTCACCTAATGCAGCAGGCCGGTTATACAACCGGCGCCATCGGCAAATGGGGGCTGGGACTTCATTCCAATACCGGTGATCCAAACAAACAGGGTTTCAATTTTTTCTACGGTTACCTCGATCAGAAGCAGGCTCATAATTACTATCCTTCTCATCTTTGGAAAAACGGCAGTTGGGACAAATTGAACAACCCGTTTATTGATGTACATAAAAGGCAGGCGAAAGAGCTGATAACACCTGCATCTCTCGAAGCATATAAAGGTAAAGACTATGCCGTTGATAAGCTGACGGCTAATGCTTTGCAGTTTATCCAGGATAATAAAAGTGCCCCTTTCTTTCTGTATTTGCCATATACTTTGCCTCATTCAGCTTTACAGGTTCCAGACGATGAAATCAATTACTATATTGACCTTTTCAAAGAAAAGCCAGTCCTGACACTCAGTAATTATATACCGACTTACTATCCTCTTTCTACCTACGCCGCCATGGTAACCTACCTCGACAAACAGGTAGGTATGGTGCAGGAGCAATTACTCAAACTGGGCCTCGATCAAAACACTATTATTATGTTCTCCAGTGATAACGGACCGGCCGCTTCAGCGGTGGAATTGGGTGGTAATTTTTTCAAAAGTGCCGGACCCTTCAGGGGTATGAAACAGGATTTATATGAAGGAGGGATCAGGGAACCGTTCATCGTCATGTGGCCGGGCAAAATTAAACCCGGAAGCGTTTCTGACCTCATATCGGTTCAATATGATATGATGGCTACCCTGTCTGAAATTACGGGCGTAAAGGCACCACCAAATGACGGTATTTCATTTTTACCTACAATGCTTGGCAACAACGCGATGCAAAAAAAACGCGCCTACATTTATTTTGAATTTCCTGAAAAGGGTGGGCAGGTTGCCATACGCATGGGTGACTGGAAAGGTGTTCGCAGAAATGTAAAACAAAATGTAAACGCTCCCTGGGAACTATACAATTTAGCAGTTGATATAGGCGAGAAAAATGACGTATCAGCAGCCAACCCGGCTATCGTTCAACAGCTGAAAGAACTTGCGAAGAAAGAGCACCGCTGCTCGCATGTCAGGGAGTGGGAGTTTGTAGATCCAAAATTTGCAAACGTAAGGGAGACCTCTCCGTAGCAAAGCGGTAGTCAAATGGTTGAGAGGTTAAAAAGATCAGGAATCAAAAAGGCCACCATAAATTGCAGTCAGGTGTCAATCTTTGTGCAGCTTATAGCAGCCGGCGGTTAGGGTAATAATGGTGCTTAGTTCGAAATAACTATGCCGTAAAGTTCCAGCCCTTCCTGTATTCTCTTTTTACAAATTGGTTAGCCTCGTCAAGATTGGTCACCTTCATGTTATCATTGTCCCAAAGCAATTTAATAAAACGGCCTGGATAATCAAAGCCCTGTCCGGTGGTTTTAGGTTTTTGTATATCGTACCCTCGAATGGCCAGATTTGCCATTAGCAAGGCTTCAGTAAGAGGTCCTGCTATTTCAAATGGTGAACTTACTTCCATCTTTCCATATCCGGCAATTGACGCTTCTACCCATTGTGCATAGTGCCCGTCTGCCTGGCCGGGTACCCGGGCAATACTTGGTTTGGTTTTTACTTCCTGGTTGCGGCTTAGCGGCAATAATCTTGCGTTTGCACCGTACGTGCTTGCCATCATTTTGCCTTTTGTGCCTATGAACAATGTGCCGTTCTTTCCATCGCCGAACAATTCGTTGGCGCCGAGTTCTTCGGGGCGCTCCGGCTGTATACCGCCATCCATCCAATGTAAAGTGACATTGCCCTTTGTCTTAGCTGTTTTAGGGAAGGTAAGGGTAGCATGGCTGGAAGGCGGGCAGCTTTCGGGGAAATAGCCTTGTTTCATTGCATCTACATATACCGTTCCTACGGTAGCCTGCACGTCTGTCGCATATTTTATATCCAGCACCCTGAACGGGGCCTCCACCAAATGGCATCCCATATCTCCTAATGCGCCGGTGCCATAATCCCACCAGCCGCGCCAGTTAAAAGGCACCAGTTTTTCGATATAATTTTTTTCCGGGGCAGTCCCCAGCCAAAGGTTCCAATCAAGTTCTTTTGGAATTTCTGCTTTAGCGGATGGCCAGGGAATACCCTGGGGCCATACTGGCCGGTTCGTCCAGCAGTAAACCGTGTGCACATCGCCGATCGCGCCGGCATCGTACCATTCTTTTAGCTGGCGGGTGCCATCATTTGAGGCGCCCTGGTTGCCCATCTGGGTGACCACTTTGTATTTTTTAGCAGCCTGCGTAAGCATGCGGGCTTCATAAATATCGTGTGTCAGGGGCTTTTGAACATATACATGTTTACCCAGT
>JBBJOD010000279.1:0-6934 GCA_037721715.1 Chitinophagaceae bacterium
CATGGCTTACGGTTATCGGTAACTGGTGGAACAACCAGTTCAATACCAAGTCCGTCAGGATCGCGAAATGCTAGAAGCTGCTCACCAAACCTTTCTGCTACATTGCCAATATTAACATGGTGATTTTTAAAGCGGTCTTTCCAAAAGTCTAAGCTACCTCCGGGAACAGAATAACCGATACTCGTGGCCATCCCGGTGCCATTAGTGCCCTGGCCTGTACCTTCCCATGGAAAAAAAGTCAGGATGCTTCCCGGACTGCCCACTTCATCGCCAAAGTAAAAATGATAAGTGCCGGGATCATCGAAATTTACTGTTTTTTTTACCAGCCTGAGTCCAAGTACCTGTGTATAAAATTCAAGATTTTTTTTTGCATTTCCAGCTATCGCTGTTATGTGATGGAAGCCCAATATCCTGTTTTCCATTAATGTTAATTTAGTTGTTTTAGCAAAACGGCCTACCTATTATTGCATAAGTTGTATGTGGCGGATGCAAGTGTATAGCGACCGTTTTGCCTTACAAAATTACGGCAGCCGGAAGGCTCCTTCCATTGATCTATGATAATAAATGAATGTGATCCAGGTCACTTTATTTTTTTACTGACAGCTGGCTGCGAATGCGGCTTAAGGTTTCACGGGTAATGCCCAGGTACGAAGCGATCATATACTGAGGAACTCTTTGAACACAGTCCGGGTACATTTTTATCAGCTTTACATATTGTTCTTCTGCTGATTCGCTGAAAGATCCAATCAATCTTCTCTGGGTGGCAACCAGGTTATTTTGTACCAGGATTCGAAAGAATCGTTCGAGTGCCGGAATTTTTTCAAGAAGCAAATCCCACGATGACCTGGTGATTAGCAATAACTGGCAATCCTCCAAAGCCTCTATATTGAAATGAGACGGTTCATTGGTAAAAAAACTATAAAGGTCGGCCAGCCATCCGCCTTCCTGTGCAAACTGCAGTATGTGTTCTACCCCTTTTTCATCAACACTATAGGTTCTCAACATTCCTTTTACCACAAAAGCTGTGTACCTGCAAATATCACCCTCCTGTAGCAGGAATTGTTGCTTCGCCAACTTTTTCTTCACAAAGAGCGTTTTGATTAATTCAAACTGCTCTTCTGTAATCGATATATTTTCGGTGAGTTTTTTATGGAATAGGTCAAACATTGAGAATACAGGTCAAACATTGAGAATAGTGAAATATTATTTCAATACCCTGATTGTGATACGTTTTTCGAATTATATTTTACCCGCGCCACCAATCTGTTCGCGGGCTGTAAAAAGATACGCCTCCTCCCGTTAACTCGTAATGCCTACTGTTAACGATCCACCATGGTAATCGATCTGCCGGCACGTCCTTCAGGGAGTGTATCGACTGTAACCACTCAGGCGTTACCGTTTCCATTGCATCCGTTATTTTTCTAAATATACAATTTCTACAAGTATCGCCGCGGGTTCTGATGTGTGAACGCTTGTAGCAAAGTAAAGCGCAACGTTCATGCACCGAGAATTTGGCAGTGCAATTTTTTATTTCTACTGTATCTTCGCGGCGTGAAGCATTTAGCAACTTTGAACAAGTACTTCTGGAAGTACCGATACCGTTTTTTGCTAGGAAGCATTTTTATAGTTGTATCAAACTATTTCCGGATACTGGCGCCACAGGTAACAGGTTACGTGGTAGATGCTGTTGAGAAGCTTCTTCCCGGTTATGTACCAAGGCGTTCAATCACCCAGTACGATCCGCTCGTACAAATCTTTATAGAACGAACAGAAAGTTCCTCCTTTTCCTTTGGCGGTAAGATAGCGCTTTGTGGAATCACGTTAATGGTGCTTGCTTTGTTGGGTGGCTTTTTCATGTTCCTGATGCGCCAGACCATTATAGTAATGAGCCGCCATATTGAATATGACCAGAAAAACGAAGTGTACAATCACTACCAGCTTCTGGACACGAGCTTTTACAAACGTCATAGCACCGGCGACATGATGAACCGGATTACCGAGGATGTTAGCAGGGTGAGGATGTACACGGGTCCTGCACTGATGTATTTCATTAACCTGGCGGCTACTATTGGGTTTTGCGTGTTCTATATGTGGTCGAAAAATCATACCCTTACCATTTATGTTTTATCACCATTGCCTGTGCTTGCTTTTACCATCTATTATGTAAATACGATCATTAATAAAAAGAGTGAACGCATACAGGCATTGCTAAGCGACCTTACCACCGGGGCACAGGAATCGTATTCAGGCATACGGGTAATAAAATCTTTCGTGCAGGAGAGCGCGATGTACAAATTTTTCGATAAGAACAGCGAAGAATACAAAGACAATGCGGTAAGCCTTGCAAGGGTAGAATCTATTTACTTTCCTGCGATGTCTTTATTGATAGGTTTAAGCACATTGCTTACTATTCTGATAGGAGGAATGTATGCCATTCACGGCGAGCAGGAAGTTACGACCGGCACCATTGCTGAATTTATCATGTATGTAGGAATGCTCACGTTCCCTGTAAGTGCAATTGGCTGGACAGCCAGTATGATTCAACGCGCTGCCACTTCACAAAGAAGGCTGAATGAATTCCTGCACCAGTCACCAGCCATACAAAACCCGGTAGATGCTGTCAGGAAAAAACTTGAGGGTGCCATATCCTTCGACAATGTTGATTTCATTTATCCTGATACGGGCATCCACGCAGTTAAAAATTTCACACTTCATATAAAGAAAGGACAGAAGGTGGCTATTATCGGAAGAACAGGAAGTGGTAAAACAACCCTCGCGCAATTGCTGCTGCGCATGTACGATCCCGTGAAAGGAAGCATTTCTATCGATGGACTGAATGTGAATAAAATGGATCTTGGCTTTCTACGAGAGCAAATTAGTTATGTGCCGCAGGATGTGTTTCTGTTCAGCGACACTATTTCCGGAAATATCAGATTTGGACTTGAAACAGTGGAAGAAGGACAGGTGGAACGTGCCGTACAACAGGCAAGCGTAGAAAAAGAAATTAAAGGGCTTTCACACCAGTATGATACACTGGTTGGTGAAAGAGGTGTTACACTCAGCGGCGGTCAAAAGCAACGCATTTCTATTGCAAGAGCATTGATAAAAAATCCGCAGATCGTGGTATTCGATGACTGCCTGAGCGCCGTAGATGCCAGGACTGAAAAGGAAATTCTTGATAACCTCTACCAATATCTTGAGGGAAAAACTTCCATTATTATAACGCACAGAATTTTTTCCATGTTCGATTTTGATAAGATTATCGTGCTGGATGATGGAAAGATTGTGGAACACGGAACACATCACCAGCTATTGATGATGAATGGCTACTATACCGGGCTGTATGAACAGCAGCAACAGGAAGAACACCAGGAAAGTGAATGATGGGTGATGTGTTTTGTATTTCGGGTGTCAGGTATCAGCTTATAGCTTTTTTGGAGCCTTTTTTTAACGATCGATCTCGATGATGTTAAATTTTGCTAATTCGAAAACAATATTATATTTGTAACTTCTTATAAAACCTAATAAATAACTGTAAAAAAAACTACAACTGTGGCGTACGAAAACAACGAAAAAAGAATGGAAAGCGTTTACAGCAAACGCATCAGAGCCGGTAAACGCAGAACGTATTTCTTTGACGTTAGGGCAACCCGTAGCAATGATTACTATCTTACCATCACGGAAAGCCGTAAAAAGTTTAACGAAGACGGTTACGACAGGCATAAATTATTCCTGTATAAAGAAGACTTTAATAAATTTTTGAAAGCGCTGACCGAAGCAGTTGATTACGTAAAAACAGAGTTAATGCCTGATTTTGACTTTGACGCATATAATCATGACCAGGTGGCTGATTTTGACGGTGAGGCGAGAACAGAAGAAATACCGGCAATGGAAGTAACCAGCGATGAAGAGGTGAAAGTTGTAGCCCTGGCACCAGAAGAGCAGCCGGTAGTGATTAACAACAATGATGAAGAAGTAGATAAATGGTAATAAACACCCGTAACCTGGTGATACGGTTATTTCCAGGTAATATAGATTTAAAAGGGCTGTCTGATCTTAGACATCCCTTTTTCGTTGTACCGTTTTGTTATAATTTTCAACTCAGCGCTACATCTCCTAAAGAGTTTAAAAGGCCGGATTGAAAAAATCCACCGTCTTCTCGCCCAGGAGTTCGCTGAAAAAGCTTTAAGTAGGGGCAACTCCATCATTTTCCCGCATGCTCTTGTAGTAGTTGATCAGTCCGTTCGTGGACGAATCATGGCTGTGAACCGGGTCTTCGTTAACCAGTTCCGGCAGTATTTTACTGGCAAGTTGTTTACCCAGTTCTACGCCCCACTGATCGAAGCTGAAAATATTCCATATAATTCCCTGCACAAAAATCTTATGTTCATAAAGCGCGATCAGCTTACCCAGCGAAAAGGGGGTGATTTTCCTGAGGATGATTGAATTGGTCGGGCGGTTGCCTTCGAACACTTTAAAGGCCACCAGTTTTTGTATCTCATTCTCAGGCAAACCAGATTTTACCAACTCTTCTTTGGCTTCTTCTATGGTCTTACCATTCATAAGTGCCTCGGTCTGTGCAAAGAAATTAGAAAGTAGCTTGTCATGATGGTCGCTGATGGGGTTGTGGCTGTTGGCGGGTGCAATAAAGTCACACGGTATTAACACAGTACCCTGGTGTATCAACTGGTAAAATGCATGTTGGCCGTTTGTGCCTGGTTCCCCCCAGATAATCGGCCCGGTTGAATAATCTATTCGTTTGCCATTCCTGTCGGTGCTTTTGCCGTTGCTTTCCATATTTCCCTGTTGAAAGTAGGCGGCAAATCTGTGCATGTATTGGTCATAAGGCAAGATAGCCTCACTCTGAGCTCCATAAAAATTCGTATACCACAATCCGGTCAGCGCCATTAATAACGGAAGGTTTTTTTCAAAGGGAGCTTCCTGAAAATGGTTATCAATATCGTGTGCTCCCTTAAGTAATTGTTCAAAATTTCCGAATCCAACAGACAAAGCGATAGATAAACCAATAGAACTCCAAAGGGAATAGCGCCCGCCAACCCAGTCCCAGAAAACAAACATGTTTGCCGTATCAATCCCGAACTTCCTGACCTCCTTTTCGTTGGTAGAAAGCGCGACAAAATGTTTAGCAATGAATGATTCTTTCTTAGCCGATTGCAGGAACCAGTTACGTGCCGTATGCGCGTTGGTCATTGTTTCCTGGGTGGTGAAGGTTTTAGAAGCCACCAGGAACAAGGTTTCTTCCGCATTAACCTTCTTCAAAGTTTCAGCAATATGAGTTGCATCTACATTTGAAACAAAATAAGTTTCGATCCCTTCTATAGAATAGGGCTTCAGTGCTTCTGTTACCATGAGTGGCCCCAGGTCACTGCCGCCAATGCCAATATTCACAATGTATTTTATCTTTTTTCCGGTGTAACCACGCCACTCGCCGCCGTGAACGGATAAACAGAAATCTTTCATTTGCTCAAGTACCCTATTTACTTCAGGCATAACATCTTTGCCATTTACCATTACACGCTTGCCGGAAAAGTTCCTTAATGCTGCATGCAATACAGGCCGTTTCTCTGTTTCATTTATTTCTTCGCCGTTAAACATCTTGGTGATCGCTTCACTCACCCTGCATTCGGTTGCAAGGTTTAATAATAACTTGATTGTAGTATCAGTAATAAGGTTCTTTGAGAAATCAACTAAAAGATCATCCAGGCTAAAGGAAAAACGTTCAAAACGCCGGGGATTATCACGGAATAAAGATCTTAGATCAACGTGCTTCATTTCCGTTTCGTAATGATCTTTCAGTTCCAGCCATGCCTTTGTTTCAGTAAGAGGTATTCTTGGTAGCATATTTGTTTTATTATTTTCTAAAAATAGGAAAGGATTGAAACATTTTTCTTATATTTTATTTTAGCTTTACAGAATGGCAGTCATTTAAATAGGATATTTACCCCATGATATTTATAGGTAGTTACCCTTAAAATTTTTAGAAAAAATAATCGGCAATGGGCTTTTATATCTTATCGCCGTAATTTCGTTAAAGCATGGATGAAGGCAGGATGGAGGAAACACCGGTAATTGTTTCGATTCATATATAATAACTCCTTCCTATTGTAAAATCATTATAAAACAAGATTTCCTTTTTCCCTGTATACTTTGAAGATGTTTTTTGTTGAAAGTCCCGTTTTTAAATCCAATATTTCGTCCCCATGATGCCTCATTGCCGGTAAGGAACTGGTTCGAGTGAGCCTTTTTAAAGATGCCGGTTTATAAACAGCCCAATACCTGAATCTTAGTTTGATGTTTAAAGTGAATCAATGGCAGAAATCGCTTTTCTAACCATTGTTTCACTAATATCAAGATGAGTAACCATTCTTACTTGTGTAGGGGAAATTGGCAGGGCAAGTACCTGTTTATTGCTTAAAGCCGTAGAAAAACTTTTAGCGGTAAATCTACCCTTCAATTCAAAGATGATAATATTAGTCTCTACCGGCAGAATATAACCAACAAAGTCTTTTTTTGATAAAGCCTCACCGATCTGGGTAGCATGTACATGGTCTAGTTCGAGCCTTTTTACATGATGTTCAAGGGCATAAACACCTGCAGCGGCCATAAAGCCTGCCTGGCGCATTCCACCCCCGAATACTTTGCGAACCCTTCTGGCGCGATGTATAAATGTGCCTGTTCCTACCAGTATACTTCCTATGGGGCAACCGAGTCCCTTGTTCAGGCATACTGAAATAGAGTCAAAAACTTTTCCGTACTGTAAAGTTGTTTCCCCTTTGGCAATCAGCGCATTGAATAGCCGGGCGCCATCAAGGTGCAAGGAAAGCCGGTTATCTGTACAGACCTGCCTGATCTTTTGAATCTCTTCGAATGCATAGCAACTACCGCCACCTCTGTTTGAAGTATTTTCTAAACA
>JBBJOD010000280.1:0-6933 GCA_037721715.1 Chitinophagaceae bacterium
TAACAACAAGAAGAGTGTTTTTTATAATACGCTTAAATCGAATGTTGATCAATATTTTGCCACAAATGATATAAAGAAAACTGGAAACTGGGAGTTGTATTCGAAAACCCTGATCCTGATACCTGCCTCTTTATTCCTTTATATATTATTGCTAACTACCCCTCTTCCTACATCGCTGGCTCTTACCCTATGTGCCTTACTGGGGTTCATCCTGGCAAGCATCGGGTTTAACGTGATGCATGATGCCTGTCACGGCAGTTATTCCAGCAAGAAATGGGTGAATGAGGTACTTGGACTCACGCTAAATGCCCTGGGCGGAAATTCCTTCATCTGGAAATTCAAACACAATATTGTGCATCATACCTATACCAATGTTGATGGAATCGATGATGACATCGCAAAGAGCCCGATCATGCGGCAGTGTTCTACACAGAAATGGGTTCCGGCGCACCGGTTTCAACATATCTATGTAGTATTGGTGTACGCTATCTCGTCATTTGCCTGGGTGGCACTGATGGATTTTACGAAATATTTTACCCAAAAAGTTTTTAGCACGCCTTTACAAAAAATGAGTACAAAAGACCATGTAGTTTTTTGGTTGAGTAAAGTTTTGTATGGCGTTTTTTATATCCTTATTCCAATTATGATGGTAGGCGCCAAATCCTGGGCGATCGGTTTTACCTGTATGCAAATTACCATGGGACTTACATTGGCGCTTGTTTTTCAGCTGGCACATGTGGTTGAGCACGCAGAGTTTGAAGCAGCCGGTATAGAGCCAAAACTCATTGAAAACGAATGGGCAGCTCACCAGGTTAAAACAACGGCAAATTTTGCCCCAAAGAATTGGCTGGTAAACTGGTACGTAGGTGGACTGAATTTCCAGGTAGAGCATCACCTTTTTCCGCGTATAAGCCATGTGCATTATCCAGCGATTAGCCAGATAGTTAAGCAAACCTGTGAACAATTTGACTTGCCTTATAATACCTATCCTACTATGTCGCAGTCTATAGCGTCACATTTTAGGATGATGAAGAAGTTGGGCAGAAAGCCTGAGGAATTGGTAGCGGCTTAGCGGTTGACGTTATTTAAAATTATTGACATCCGATAACCAATAGCTGAACGCTAATACCTACTAATTTAAATTCTCGGCTTATATTTTGATCCGAAAAAAATGGTCCTTGGTTCGGTCTTCATGATAACGTCCGGACTTAAGCCCGGATTTTTTTCCTGGTATTTCTCGACAATTCGCCATCCAATCCATTGGCCAATATTTCCCGGTGATTCGGGAGGCATCCCTGGAGTGGAGGGAGATTCGCCGATATAATCTTTTATTAACGAGGGTTCCGTAGTATAAAGATTGTTGTTCTGCAGGAAGTAATTCCATATAAACCCTTCGTTTTTCGAACACCAGCTTAATTGATCCGTCCTAAAACCGGTCTTCACGCTATCAGGGGCATTTGGTAAGAATTTATTCACCAACCACCATTGCTTTCCTTTTTCAATCATTTGATCAATCAGTGGTTTACCTGCGCTTTGATCAGGGAACAAATCTTCGGCAACTGCTTTCATTGCATTGGATGAAATATATTGGGGCTCGAAGGTGCGAGAAATATAGATGGGAAACATTTCAAGACCCTCCACACTGCTATAATAAGAAAAGTTTTTACCCGCATACAGTTGAAGACCAATAGCAAGAGCCTGGTTGGTAATAGCGATACCAGGAGCGTTTAAGGGTCCAATATAGGCAACAATTGCAGGAACCTGGTAGGCGGGGAAATGGTACTTTACATATTTAAACGCGTCCGTTAGTTCTTCATCGAGCCAGGCTGTCTCTTCAAATTTTCCCGAAAGGGAGTCGTATAAGGGACGGGAGATTCTAATGAAACGCCTCAACTCCGAATAGGTGATCATTGCCGAGGAATCTTTCCTATTTTTCACCTGCGGTAATCCTAAAACATAGGTAAGAAAATCGTCTGTAAAATAAGGGAAAGCGCTTCGAAGATTTGCAACACCCTGCACAATGGCGTTGGTGTCCGTTTTTTCAAACATAAACCTGTCAAAACGGGCCACCTTAATATTCACCTTGATTCCTGATACATCCGGAGCACTGTTGTGGCCGCAGGCACAAAAAAGCAGCAAAGTAAGTACAGGTACAGTATTTTTTAGTATATCACGAATGATCATGCAGTGTTATTTTCAAAATGAGGTCGTCGTTTACAGTGTGGGCCCTGTTTTAATTGGTTGATCTAAAAAGATAAAGTTCAACTTTATCTTTTGTAATTTCATGGCGGAGGTAGTTTACTGACCAGATTTCCACTCGTTAAAAAGATAAAAATTTGTAATGAAGATAGCGTTAGCCCAGCAAAATTATCATATCGGAAATTTTGAGAGTAATACAGAAAAAATAATCCAGGCGATTAACGATGCCAAACAGGCGGGAGCTGACCTGGTCATATTCTCCGAATTGTGCATCTGCGGTTATCCACCGCGCGATTTTGTTGAATTCAACGATTTTATTAATAAGTGTTACGAAAGCGTAGAACTTATAAAAGTGCATGCTGACACAATAGGTGTTATTATAGGAGTGCCGCAAAGAAATCTTTCCAGCCAGGGAAAGGACCTGTTTAATGCGGCCCTATTGTTATATGAAAAGAAAGAGCAGGGTGTTGCGTATAAAACCCTGCTTCCCACTTATGATGTTTTTGATGAATATCGCTATTTTGAACCTGCGACTGACTGGAAAGTAATTGAATTCAAAGGAAAGAGGATTGCACTGACGATTTGCGAAGATCTTTGGAATATTGGTGATAACCCTTTGTATTTGGCCTGTCCCATGGATGAGCTTTCTAAGCAGCGCCCGGATCTGATGATCAATATCTCCGCTTCACCATTTGATTATGACCACGATGATGACCGTAAGGAAGTTGTTAGGGCTAATGTGCTTAAATACAAGTTGCCCATGTTCTATTGCAACGCCGTAGGCAGTCAAACCGAGATAGTATTTGATGGTGGAAGCCTGGTTTTTAATTCAGCCGGTATCATCGTAAAAGAGATGAAATATTTTGAAGAAGATTTCCAGGTAGTGGCTTTGCCTGGTGAACTGGAGGCAGTGAAACAGGAACGAAACAGCAATTCCGCTAACAGTGGAAAGGATGGTCAGCGTTCTGAATTAGCAGCTGGTAAATTACACCTTACCAGGCAGGAGGAAAGTCATTCGTTCGAGGTACAGCAATCAACGGGTATTTTTTCTGAAACAAGGGTGTCGAAGTTAAAAGATCCTGACAAGATTATAGATTTCCTGACCGAAGAAAATAACATCCGGCAAATTCATCTTGCGCTCGTTTTAGGCATCAAGGATTATTTCAAAAAAATGGGCTTTGAAAAGGCGATACTAGGAAGCAGTGGTGGAGTAGACAGCGCAGTAACACTTGTGCTGGCATGCGAGGCGCTGGGTATTGAAAATGTACGTGCCGTATTAATGCCTTCCCAATATTCTACTTCCCATTCGGTGAGCGATGCAGAACAAATAAGTCGAAACCTGGGTAATCCTTATGACACCATTCCGATAGCCCCAATATTTGAATCTTTTTTGAAGGCTTTAAAACCGGTGTTCAAAGAACTTCCCTTCAGTATCGCTGAAGAAAATATTCAAAGCCGCACACGGGGCAACCTGTTGATGGCCATGGCTAATAAATTCGGTTATATACTTTTGAACACATCAAATAAAAGTGAACTGGCAACCGGATATGGAACTTTATATGGTGATATGGCAGGTGGTTTAAGCGTGCTGGGTGATTTGTATAAAATGCAGGTGTATGCCCTGGCAAGATACCTGAACCGCGACAAAGAGGACATTCCTGCCAACATATTGTCAAAAGCGCCTTCTGCTGAGTTAAGGCCAGACCAGAAAGACAGTGACAGCTTACCTGACTATGCCTTACTTGATAAGGTATTGTACCAATATATTGAGAGGCGGCAGGGCCCGAAAGAGATCATTGCGATGGGTCTTGATGAAGCATTGGTGAACCGTGTGCTTAAGCTTGTTAACGTGAACGAATACAAGCGCAATCAGTTCTGTCCTATAATACGGGTGAGCAGCAAGGCATTCGGTGTAGGACGAAGGCTGCCGATTGTAGGGAAGTACCTATCATAAAATGAATGGAACGACTTATCGTTATTTTACAAGGCTTATTTCTGCATGCCAGTGAATGTATCTAAACCTTTCCAGGACATTTCTTTTATTATACGCAAATCCCGGCGATACCTGGGTGCGAGATGCAATTTCATAAATTCGGGGCGTCTCGCGAATTCATTATGTTGATCTTCAGTTCTGTGAATACGGGGTTTTAGCGGAGCCTGTTATGATTGACAAAAGTCATTCATTAAAAATATTGACTAGTATAGCTGCGGTTCATTTTTCCCTGCATCCGAGCAAGGTGTTTATATCAATATACTACTCCTACCTAAAGGCTCCGTAGGAGCCATATAAAACTGGATGGGAACCTTCTATAATGTTGCTAATTGACTAGCTGAGAGCTAACGGCTTTAATGAACAAGCACCACAACAATTGGTATCGGCAGCGGGTAGCCGGTTATCGGAAGTGATTTTGACAATACGAACCTGCTGTCGGTGATCTCGACAATTTTTGCTTCTCCCCCAATTCCGGCGATGACAGCTCCGGAAAATGTTATCATCGATTCGTTGGAAGACAGGCTCCAGGTAAATGTGCTGGTTTGCGGGTCGGCAGCATTGCATTTTATAGCACCTTCGTCAACAGTACCTGACTTGTCTGATTTAAAAGTAACCTTATTATCAGTAACACATGGTTCTATCAAAGCTGCCGGCGCCGGGATATCGATTGTGCCATTATTATCGGGATCAATACCTGCCTGGCTAAATTTCCACGAAGTGGAAGAAATTAATTCAGTCTTCGTTTTTTCTTTGCTTGAACCCGATTTAGAGCAGGCCGCTAAACAAAGACAACCCAGTACTACCATATTGACCCTGGACAAAAAGCTGCAATTCATAATGTTCGTTTATACTGTAAGTTAATCCAAATTGTGATGATTAATTCCCAATATATTTTAACAGTATTACTGAAGTATCTAATGTATCATCACCGCAACTATTTTCAGGGGTGTCGGAACACCCAACACTGTGATAGCCTTCGACAAGGTGAAGGTAGTTTCATTTAATGTAATGATCTGCGCGGCTCCTTCAAAGATCGGAAGTATATTAACTGAAGTTGAGATTTCAGTTTCGTTCTTTAAAAACTTCCAGGTAAAGGGCGTTTTTTGACTGGTTGCAGCATTACACTTCTCCTTCCCCTGATCAAGTATACCGGTACTATCAACATTAAATGTGTACAGGTTATCTACTTCGCAAACAGGAAGCACGGCGGTAGGCAAGGGGTAATCAATCAGGTTGTCATTGTTCTGGTCAATGCCAATTGTGCTGAATCGCCAGACCGAATCAGAAAGTAATTCAGTTTTTGTTTTCGTTTTAACGCTGTTGCTTTTTTTACAGGCAATCAATACCATCACCAGCAAAAGACAAAACAGGCCGTACCCTATTATATGCTTTCTCAAAATTTACTTATTTTTCTCTAAATATTTTGCACCAGTAAGATAAGTATTTCTTTTATCATATGTATTCCTAAATTTCGAACCTGCCTCAACTTGGCAAAAGAATTGCCAGCTGTTTGTACTATTTTGCATATCGATTTTCTTTACATCTAAAATCATACAAGCGATCATGTTGCAAACTGCAGAGGATATTCGTCAAATTAATGAAAAGATTCAGTACAGCGGGGCATTTATAGACCGTTTGCGTGATGAAGTAGGAAGGGTGATAGTTGGCCAGCAGTATATGCTTGACAGGTTGTTAATTGGCTTGCTAAGCAACGGCCATGTTCTTCTGGAAGGTGTTCCGGGATTAGCTAAAACGCTGACGATAAAATCTATGGCGCAGGCCATACATGCTAAATTCAGCCGTATTCAATTTACCCCTGATCTACTACCAGCTGATGTAATAGGTACTATGATCTACAACCAGCAGAGGAACGAATTTATGGTAAGAAAGGGACCTATCTTTGCAAATTTCATATTGGCGGATGAGATCAACCGTGCCCCGGCTAAAGTGCAAAGTGCTTTGCTGGAAGCCATGCAGGAAAGGCAGGTAACAATCGGAGAGCAGACTTATAAATTAGACGAACCTTTTCTCGTGCTTGCTACGCAAAACCCCCTCGAACAGGAAGGTACCTATGCTTTACCTGAAGCACAGGTAGACAGGTTTATCATGAAAGTGATCGTCGATTATCCTACTAAACAGGAAGAACAACTCATCATACGCCAGAACACGCAGGGTCTTAAAACACCAGCGGTTGAACAGGTAGTTTCCATACAGGAAATTATACAGGCACGTGACCTTACCAGGCAAATTTATATGGATGAAAAGGTGGAAAATTATATACTGGATATTGTTTTTGCTACCCGGAGTCCTGACAAATACCGCCTGGATAAGTTAAGGCCATTGATTTCTTACGGTGGTTCGCCAAGGGCAAGTATTAATCTTGCATTAGCGGCAAAATCAAATGCTTTCTTAAATAGGCGGGGATACGTGATTCCTGAAGATGTAAGGACCATTTCGAGAGATGTGTTGCGCCATCGTATTGGATTAACTTACGAGGCAGAAGCAGAAAACGTATCCGTTGAAAACGTGATTGAAGATGTGCTGAAAGCCATTCCGGTTCCATAACGAAAGGCGGATGTAAAAGAGAACGTCGAATTATAACTGACTTTAATTGCACTGTGACTTCCCCATGCTTACAACAGCTGAAATATTAAAAAAAGTAAAAGAGCTTGAAATTAAGAGTAAGAAAATTACGCAGCATCTTTTTACGGGAGAGTATCATTCAGCATTTAAAGGGCGGG
>JBBJOD010000281.1:0-6923 GCA_037721715.1 Chitinophagaceae bacterium
ATGCATTTATTCAGAATTACAGCGGCGCTTTGGCTGAAATGACAAGTCAATGGGTCTGTAATCTATAGTATTAGCAAAGCGCCGAAGGTTGTTGAGGTTCGCCCTTCCAAGCAGAATCGTTAACTTTTTTAGGTTCGCCCGTCCAAGCGGAATCATTATTTTTTTGTCATTTCAGCGAAGCGCTGCGAGATCCTCGCATAGGATATTCTTTGCGCGCTTCAGCTGAAATCTCATGAAATTCGGGTTGCCTCCAATTCCGGAGATTTCAGCTCAAAGCGCGTGACATGCATTTATTCAGAATTACAGCGGCGCTTTGGCTGAAATGACAAGTCAATGGGTTTGTAGTGTATGGTATTAGCAAAGCGCCGGAAGGTTGCTGAGGATCGCCCTTCCAAGCGGAATCATTAATGTTTTGACCTTTAGCAAAGCGCGGAAGGTTGCTGACGTTCGCCCTTCCAAGCGGAATCGTGAATGTTTTTGACCTTTCAGCGAAGCGCTGCGAGATCCTTGCATAGGATACGCTTTACTCATAGATTAGCTTGCCTGGGGTATGTTTGCTGATCGCTGATCGATGATAGCCAACCGCTACACCATACTTGCTGAAACCATTTCAGCTATATCCAGTACTTGTACGCTGTTTTCCTTCTCGCTCCCTTTAACACCATCCATTAGCATTGTATTACAAAAGGGACATGCTGCCGCAATAACAGTTGCGCCCGTACCAATGGCTTCGCTGCTTCTTTCAATATTGATCCTGACCCGGCCCTTTTCTTCTTCTTTAAACATTTGTGCACCCCCTGCACCGCAACATAAGCCATTAGAACGGCATCGTTTCATTTCAACCAGTTCAAGATCCAGCGCTTCAAGCACTTTACGAGGGGCCTCATAAATATCATTTGCCCGGCCCAGGTAACAACTATCGTGATAGGTGATCCGTTTGCCTTTGAACTGGCCTTCCTCCGCCATTTTGATTTTTCCTTCATCAATCAATTGCTGTAAAAAAGTTGCATGATGAATGACTTCATAATTTCCACCTAACTCAGGGTACTCGTTTTTAATTGTGTTGAAACAATGCGGGCAGGCGGTTACAATTTTCTTTACCCTGTAACTATCAAGCATTTTGATGTTTTGGTATGCCATCATCTGGAACATAAACTCATTTCCAGCACGGCGAACGGGATCTCCTGTACACATCTCTTCTTTACCAAGGATAGCATAATTGATCCCTACCTTATGCAAGATGGTAACAAAGGCCTTGGTGATCTTCTGTGCACGCTGATCGAAACTCCCGGCACATCCCACCCAAAACAGTATTTCCGGTGTTTCTCCTCTCGAAAAAAGTTCTGCCATTACCGGTACGTTCATCGTCAGATATTTTTGTAAATTTAATCTAAAAGACACCAAGAAACCGTTTACAGTTTGTGCATATGGCCATGCAGACTTTAATTGCGTTTTGCGCTAATAGAAAAAAGTAAGGTAAAAAGGTGCTGGTACTTTTCTCAACTAAGTGGAATGCAATTTGTAATATAAGCTTGAAAAGAACAACAATTCTGTCAATGCATCTGCCGTTGCATCAACTTTAAAAGTAAATTGAAACGGAGGAGTTGGAATGGAACCCGTCAATTTTAATTTAATCGTTACCTTAGACATTTATTTACAATCATTTGGTTTAACCAGTTTCATCGTACGTTAAGAAGCTGTTTACAGTAAACACCAATTTATGAGGCAATTACAGCAAACGGTACAAAATGTTTTTTTGCAATTAAGTTCAACACTGTCTCTGCTCTCCGACGAGCAATACAGGCATCCTGGAAAAGTATTATTCAATGCAACAATCGGCAATCATACCCGTCATATTATTGAGATGTTTATTTGCCTCGAAGATGGTTACACATCTGGCGTTGTCAATTACGAAAACAGGAAAAGAGATGTACTGATTGAAACGGATAAGGAATTCGCCTGTAGCCAGTTGAAAAAGATTCACGCTTCTCTCAACAAACCCAATAAACCGCTGGTATTGCACGCCAACTATAATGAAGACTCGAATGAGCTGGTTGAATTTCAAACCAATTATAACAGGGAAATTGCCTACAACCTTGAGCACACCATCCATCACATGGCGTTGATAAAAGTCGGTATTTGTGAGTTGAGTGATATTGCGATACCTGAAGGTTTTGGTGTTGCTTCATCCACCCTGAAGTTTAGAAAGGAATGTGCACAGTAACTTTTATTCCATCCAAACATTCTTTTTTTCTCACCCATAGCCGGGATGAAAGCATCGTTCGTAAGAAAGCCTTGTATCCCCGCAGGTACAAAATAAACGACTTCAATTTATTGTATCCCAAAGACGCACAGGCAGGCGGTACCTGGATGGCAATCAATGACAATGGTAATACCGTTGTTCTTCTGAATGGCGCTTTTTCTCCGCATATTCCCGTTCCTCCTTACCGCCAAAGCAGGGGCCTGGTGCTTTTAGATATTATTGCTTCTCATGACATGCTCCGGACGTGGCGCTCAATATCTTTAAATAATATTGAACCGTTTACTACCATACTTTTTAATAATGAAAAGTTGGTTGAAACCAGGTGGGATGGAAAGCAAAAGCATACCCTGCCTTTGAACCACCAGGAAAAACACATCTGGTCTTCATCAACTTTATACGACCTGGAAACGCTTTCAAAACGCAGAAACTGGTTTAACAGGTGGTCACAGCAACATCCGCGGCCTGTAATAAATGACATCCTGCAATTTCACCTGGATGGAGGAGAAGGTGATATAAATAATGACATTCAAATGAACCGGGATGGATGCCTGTTGACAGTAAGTATAACTGCAATGGAACTAAATGCCGAAAAAGGCATCATGAAATATCTTGACCTGGAAGACAAATCCGTGCATCACCAGGAAATTGATTTTGTTAAAAACGCGGTTGAAAATTAATGAACATCCTGCAGCAAGTCCTTCATCGTCCATTTGTCATTAAATTATTTAATTGGGAGTACTGGTCGTTCAATACGATTTACGCACCTATAAGCATTGTATGGTTCTGGCTTTGTATCAAAGCCCGATCGTTTTTCTTTTTTTCTGCCTCCAATCCTTCCATTTTAAACGGAGGCTTTTTGATGGAATCCAAAAAAGCCATATACGATATTTTACCAGCTGAATTTTATCCCAAAACCTTCTCGGTGAATGCCCAAACATCTCCTGCAGAAGTATTGAAAACGTCAAAGTCTCTTGGATTCAACTACCCTTTGATTGGAAAGCCTGATATAGGTGGACGAGGCAGGGGTGTGAAAAAATTATTAAATGAACAGGAACTGGTTAACTACGCGGTGTCATCGCAGGTGGATTATCTTGTGCAGGAATTCGTTCCATTTGAAAATGAAGTAGGATTATTTTATTACCGAATACCCGGTGAACCGTTTGGGCATATTTCCGGTATTGTCCGTAAAGAATTTTTATCCGTAACAGGAGACGGAGTACATACCATCAGGCAGTTATGCCTACAAGAAAAGCGGTTTATTCTTCAACTCACTGAACTGGATAAACTATATGCAGAAGCAATGAACGAAGTTTTGCCAGCGGGGAAATTCAAGGAACTGGTGCCTTATGGTAATCATGCCAGGGGAGCCCGGTTTATTGATGATTCGCATTTGACTGATGAGGAACTTACAAAAAGCATGGATACCGTATGCAAGCGTGTGCATGACTTCTATTACGGACGGCTAGACATACGTTTTAAAAACTGGGAAGACCTGAGGCAGGGTAAAAACTTTTCTATTATCGAACTTAACGGGGCGGGTTCAGAGCCTACTCACATTTACGATACGCGCCATTCTATCTTTTTCGCATGGAGCGAGATTATACGCCATTGGAAGATTTTATGGCGAATCAGTATTATCAATCACGGCAAAGGAGTACCGTATCTAACCTATAAACAGGGAACAGGAATGCTGCGGGAGAATAAGTTGTCTGAAATAAAACTGTCAAGTCAACATGTTTGATCTTATCCGTGTATTCTCTACCGGTCTCCTGATCAGTGTGCTTGGCTCACTGCCCCTCGGCACTTTAAATGTAACAGCCATGCAGGTGTCGGTGCAGGAAAACAGCCGGCAGGCAATCAAATTTTCACTGGGAGCAGCGCTGGTAGAAATATTATACGTTAGAATTTCATTAAAGGGAATGGATTGGGTAATGGAGAATCAACGGTTATTTCGCATACTGGAGTGGGTTACCGTGTTCCTATTCATTGCGCTTGCAATAAGCAGTTTTATTACCGCGCGCAAAAGCCGTGATCAGAAAAATATACTGCTCGACAATAATATGAATCGTTTTCTACTCGGCTTCACCATGAGCGCCGTTAACCCGGTACAGATTCCCTTCTGGTTTATCTGGAGCACTTACCTGCTTAGCAACCGGTTTCTTGAGCCCACGGAATTAGAATTTAATGTTTATACAGCCGGTATTGGTGCAGGCACCCTTGCCGGTTTTTCGGTCTTTGTGTTTGCCGGCAAATGGCTGGTGAACAAGCTCAAAGCCAGTCACCGTGTTATTAACCTGGTTGTTGGAATTATTTTCGTTATTTCTGCAGCTATTCAACTTTTTCGTGTGATCAATAAGCCCATGAATGAAAGGCTGAAAAGTAAATCGATGATTGACAAAGCCGGGCTTCCTTCGGCTGTAAAAACTGCCAGGTTGCCACCTTGATGAAAACTCTTTCTTCAGGTATACCTAGCAGCTTGTAAGTAAAATGTTGTCCTATTCGCCACTTATTGTCCCATTTGAACATCCGGCGTATCCATACCATTCCTCATATTCTTACGTTTGAAAAGGGATACATCTAATTTACCAAACCGGTAACTAAAGTTCAGTCGGAATACCTGTGGGTCTCTTCTTCTCTCATATTCCTGCGTAAAAAAGGAGGACTCTGAATAATAACTATACCTTTTTGTACGGAGAATGTCATTAACACTTAAAGTAATGGAAGCTGTTTTGTTCTTTAAAAAATCTTTCCTGATTGCTGCGTCAACGCCGTAATTTGGATTGATGTAGCCCTGGGCAGAAGGCTGCTGTCCGCCACCCCATCCACCGCCACTAAAACCACCGCCGCTGCGTCCGCCACCGCCGCCACTACTTTGTGGAAGCACTGATTTACTCTGGTAGTCACCAGATAGCTGGATGCTGAAATTTGCGGGTAGTTTAAAGGTACTGTTCCACTTAACAAAATAACTCAAACGCTGGCTCTGCAGGCTGTTGTCAATATTGCTTCCGTTAATTTTAGAATTGTAGAAATTGAAATTGGTAGTCATGTCCCACCATTTTGCAATTGGGTTCCTGGAAGTCAACTCCAGGCCGTAAGCCTTGCTAGAATTAGCATTGAGATACGTAGTAAAATAAGCGCTGTCAAAACTGTTTGTTGTAACCTGGTCTCTATAAGTAAAGCGAGTGATCAGGTCTGTACTTTGCTTATAATAAGCAGTAAATAATAAACTATGGCTTTTCTCGAATGTTTTTTGGTACGACATTTCGAACGAATTTGTAAACTCGGGTTTCAGGGCCGGGTTCCCTTTGCTGTAATTCTGCGGATCAGAAATATCTGTGTAGGGAATTAGCTGGAAGAAGTTGGGCCTGTTGATCCTCCTGGAGTAATTTATTTGAAGGTCCTGGTTGTTTTTCAATTCTTTTGTAACAAACAAACTGGGAAACAGGCTGATTGGATACTTAGTAGTGAAGTTGGTTTCTTTTGCAGATTGAAAGAGCGTGCCAGTATAGTCAGAACTTTCTGCCCTTAACCCAGCTTGGTAACTTAACGTCTTTATCTTATTTGAAAACGTAAAGTAGCCAGCGTAAACCCTGTCTGTAAACTGGTAATCGTTGCTTAACTGGCTGTTAAAAATATATTGCTGAGTAGCGTTGTTATAAAACGAGTTGTTGTTCACACTGGTATTGTCTCTTACAGAAACCCGGGCACCGGTTTCTATCTTGGAATTTTCGGTGATCGGATCGGTATAATCAAACTGGGCGGTAAAAAATTTAGTAGATCCATTACCAGTTGTTTTTCTTAATTGTGGTGATCCCTTTACAGTGCTGTTAGCTTCATAAAGTTGCGTAGTATACAAACCTTTGTTTTCATTGTTACTGCTGTTGTAATTAACATCGGCTGTTAGGTCCTTATTTGGCTTGGCAAATAAGTGCTTGTAGCTAAAGCTAGATCCGTAATTTTTAAAACTTGATTTTGTATCAGTGTATTGATTTCCTCTCGTAAATACTGAACCTGTTCCTGAAGAATCAAAATTCAGGTTATCAGTATTGTTGAAGTTGCCGTTTACAATAACTCCTGAAATGGTAAAGGTGTTGCGGTTGTCTAAAAGGTAATCAATTCCGGCTCTCCCAAAGGCAAATGTTCCATTATTGATGCCACGGCTAATCTGGTTAACGTCTACCAGTGGTTTTGTGATATTGTGACGAAATGTTTCACTGAAAGACTTCGATTTACGCTGGTTGTAGTTGGCACTTGCAAATACATTGACCTTACCCTGTTTGATATTGATATCGGCACCCCCGTTGACTTTGCCGCGTGAGTCAATACCAGCGCGTATATTACCGTTGTAGCCGGTTTTACGATTTTTCTTTAATACGATATTAAGTATACCGGCGTTTCCCCCGGATGCATCAAACTTCGCTGATGGGTTGGTGATGATTTCAACGCTTTCAATGGCGTCTGCCGGAATTTGGTCTAACGATAAGGTAGAAGGCCGGCCATCAACAAAAATCTGGGGTGCTGCATTGCGTAACGTAACGTTTCCGTCAATGTCTACATTCACAGATGGAATGTTCTTCATGATCTCCTGCGCTGTTTGCCCGGCACTCACCAAGTTTTTTTCCACGTTAAATATCTTCCTGTCTACGCCCATTTGAAAAAG
>JBBJOD010000282.1:0-6915 GCA_037721715.1 Chitinophagaceae bacterium
GCAGATCGGCGGCCATTGTCAGGACTACATGATAGCTCTCCGGGTGTACGGCACTGTTATCCAGTACATTTTCAGCATTTGATATTCGTAAGAAGCCCGCACATTGCTCAAAAGATTTTGGGCCCATCATACTTACCTTTTTTAATTCCGCACGGCTTTTGAATGCGCCGTTACTGACCCGGTATTCAACGATGTTCTTTGCAAGGGTAGCACTAAGTCCACTAACATATATGAGTAGATGCTTGCTTGCCGTATTTAGATTTACCCCTACATGATTTACACAACTTTCAACCACCTTATCGAGGCTTTCCTTTAACCTTGCCTGGTTTACATCATGCTGGTATTGCCCGACTCCGATAGATTTAGCATCTATTTTGACCAACTCACTCAGAGGATCCAGTAAGCGCCTGCCGATGCTTACTGCACCGCGCACGGTAACATCCTGGTCAGGAAATTCTTCCCTTGCTACCTCTGAAGCTGAGTAAATTGATGCGCCGCTTTCGTTTACCTGGAAGATGCCGATATCTTTTTCAAAATCAAGGCTACGAATAAGCTGTTCAGTTTCTCTACCTGCAGTACCATTTCCAATACCAATTGCCTCAATTTCGTATTTTTTTACCAGGTGTTTCAATTCGGAAATTGCCTCCTGTGTTTGAAATTGAGGAGCATGAGGGTAAATGGCTGTATTGTACAACAAGGAACCATGTTCATCAAGACAAACCACTTTGCAACCGCTTCTAAATCCGGGGTCAAGTGCGAGCACTCTTTTAGCACCGAGTGGAGAAGACAATAGCAACTGCCGGAGATTTTCTGCAAACACCTTTATTGCCTCTTCATCCGCAGCATTTTTACTGAAGAGCCTGAATTCATTTTCGATGGATGGCTTTAATAATCGATCAAAGCTCTCCTCCACCGCTTTTTCTGTTTCGACCGAACAGGCGTTTTTACCTTTAACAAATAAGCGCCCTAACTCCCCGATGGCTCTTTGCTTATCGATATTAACATCCATCATTAAAATACCTTCTTTTTCCCCGCGGCGAATGGCCAGGATGCGGTGTGAAGGGCATTTACTCAACAATTCATTAAACTCAAAATAATCACGGTACTTTTGAGCGGATTCTTCCTCTTTTTTGCTGCCGGCACACTTTGAATAAAGAATTGCCCCATCAGAAAATAATTGCCGGATCACTTGTCGCGACTGTGTATTCTCTGAAATCCATTCAGCGATGATATCTTTTGCACCCTGTATTGCTTCTTTTACATCTTTAACCTGCTCTGTGAGGTATTTACTACCTTCTATTTCAGGAAGTTCCTGCCCCTGGGCAAATATCAGCGTCGCCAACGGTTCCAGTCCTTTTTCTATTGCTGCAACTGCTTTTGTTTTTCGCTTGGGCTTGTAGGGAAGATAAATGTCTTCCAGTTCTATGGCATCAAAACTATTCTCTATACCCGCTTTCAGGGCTGCACTTAATTTACCGAGGCCCTCAATTGTCTTGATTACTGTTTCTTTTCTCTTTTGTAATTCAGTGAAGTAATTGATCTGTTCGATCACATCACTTATCTGCACTTCATCCATATTACCTGACGCTTCTTTGCGATAGCGGGAAATAAAAGGAATGGTGGAACCTTCTGTATGTAGTTGATAAAGATTATTTATCTGCTTTTGGGTAAAGCCCAGTTTCTCACTGATTCGCTCAATGTATTTAGTGTCCATATATACTGTTCAACGCAAAGTTCAGCTTTCTTTGTGGGTTGCAAATGTAAAGGTTGCCGGCAAAGTAATGTTTCTTTCTTTCCGGATTTTATTAACAATACGGCTTTTTGCCAGTGTAGACAGATGGGTTAGAAAGAATGCATCATTTAAATATAGGATGTGATACCAGGTAAGACAAACGTCTGGTTCATAATTATTATCTTTACAGATAACCTGAGTTAATGGATATAAAGAATAATATTTTAGAAACGCTGGGCAATACGCCGATGGTGAAACTAAATAAAATAACCAAGGAACTGCCCTGTACTGTACTTGCTAAAGTTGAATACTTCAACCCGGGTAATTCAATCAAAGACCGAATGGCTTTGAAGATGGTCGAGGTTGCCGAGAAAGAAGGTAAACTAAAACCCGGCGGAACCATCATTGAAGGCACATCGGGAAACACTGGAATGGGGCTGGCGCTGGCCGCCATCATCAAAGGCTATAAATGCGTGTTTGCTACCACTGATAAACAATCAAAAGAAAAAGCAGACATTCTTAAGGCACTGGGTGCTGAAGTCATCGTTTGTCCTACCAACGTAGATCCGGAAGACCCGAGGAGTTACTACTCAACGGCGGGGCGGCTGGCCAGGGAAATACCTAATTCTTATCACTTCAATCAATACGACAATCTTGCCAATAGACTGGCACATTATGAAACTACCGGTCCGGAAATATGGCATCAAACAGACGGCACTTTAACCCATTTTGTAGTAGCAACAGGTACGGGTGGAACACTGGCTGGAACGGCAAAGTACCTCAAAGAAAAAAATCCTGCCATACAGGTGTGGGCGATTGATCCATTCGGTTCGTTGCTTACCAAGTATTTCCGAACCGGTGAGATAGATATGAAGGAAGTGCATCCTTATGTAAGCGAAGGTTTTGGCGAAGACTTTGTACCCCGCAACTACGACATGAGCGTGGTGGATCATTTTGAACAGGTAAATGATAAAGATGGCGCCGTAATGGCCAGGCGCATTTCAAGAGAGGAGGGAATTTTTGTAGGCTATAGCAGCGGGAGCGCCCTGCAAGGGCTTATGCAATTAAAGAACAGGCTGAAAAACACAGATGTGGTAGTAGTGATCTTTCCAGACCATGGCAGTCGTTATGTTGGAAAAATATACAATGATCAATGGATGATGGAAAGAGGTTTCCTTGATGTAAAGACATTGAAAGACATTGTCATTGGAAGAAGCGCCAAAGCACTTGTTACCGTAGAGCCGGCACAAACAGTAGCCGAAGTTATCGACCTGATGAAAGAACATAACATAGAAAGCATTCCGGTAATAGAAAAAGGCACCATTATCGGCTCTATTAGTGAAACTGGTCTCTTCCACAAAATGCTTAATAATGGCCAGGATCTAAAGCAACACAAAGTTCAGGACGTTTTGGAACCTGCCTATCCTGTCGTTGCCTTCGAGACGCCTGTTGAGCGATTAACTTCGCTTATCAATAAAGAAAATGGGGCTGTTTTGTCAAAGGATGAAAGTGGGAATTTTCATATTGTTACAAAATATGATGTAATACAGAGCCTTGCAAATTAGGGTGATAAGCAGCAGGTAATAAACTTTGGCTTAGGCACATCAGTAAATGAACTACCGTTTATCTTTTCTATAAAAGAATGCCTCACTTCACCGATCAAACAGGCCACACAACCGACATCGTTACACACCCGAGGCGAATTATCTCGCTTGTTCCATCTCAAACCGAATTATTATTCCACCTGGGCCTGGAGGAGGAAGTTATTGGTATCACCAAATTTTGCGAACGACCAGACCACTGGTACAAAAATAAAATAAGGATAGGTGGCACTAAGAATATAAGATTACATCTTATTCACCAGTTAAAACCCGACCTTATCATTGCTAATAAAGAGGAAAATGTAAAAGAACAGGTGGAAGAATTAATGAAATACTACCCTGTGTGGATAAGTGATGTAAATACTTTAGCTGATGGATTAAACATGATCGGGAGCGTTGGCACGATTACCGGAAAATCAACCAGGGCGGCCAGGCTCATTGATACTATCAAAAAGAATTTTGAGAAGCTGCGAAACACTTGTTTAAATCAGAACCGAGAAATGGAAGTAGCCTATTTGATTTGGAAAGAACCTTATATGGTGGCTGGGGGAAACACTTTTATTGATAACATGTTGTGGCATTGTTCTTTCCGGAATGTATTTGAAGAAATCGCAAGATATCCTTCAGTTACACTTACAGATATCAAGGAAAAAAGGTGCAACACGCTGCTTCTCTCTTCGGAGCCTTATCCTTTTTGCCTGAAGCATATTAATGAACTTCAGCATGAACTTCCCGATACCCGGATAATTTTAGTGGATGGACAGATGTTTAGTTGGTATGGCAGCCGTTTACTACATGCACCAGGTTATTTCGAATCTGTTATTCAGCAGATCCTATCTTAGCAATTTGCAAAAGCCCGTTTTGAAATAAATTAAATAATCCGTAAATCTTTTTATCTTTCCCTGGAAACCATTTGTGGAACGCTGTTAGCTGATACCTCCTATGCATTTTTACCAGAATGACAATGCCCTTTATGCACGTGAGGCCGACAAGCCTTCCCGCAAGAAGCCGATGTTCCCGGTGAGTGAAAATTTGCGTAATTACCTAAAACACCACGGACGCGAAGTAAAGTTACCGGTTTCGTACAGAGACCTTTTGCGCTTTACTTATTCAGTTTCCTTAAAAGATAAAAAAGGCAATGATACTTTATGGGAAACGGTGATCTATGACATGCATGAATGGGACTATATCAGGGAGGGACTGATAAAGATATATGCGATTTTAAAAACTGAAGGCGACCTGAGTTTTGCCAAACACCTCGATGTGGCCCGGATAGACTTTTGTACTTTTGCGAATTCGAATCCCTTCCGCATCCGGATCGTTAACAAGTTTAATGATAATTACGATCATTATTATATCAAAATTGCTGATGCATCCAGGTTATTTGGACTTGAATTGGAACACATTCTTTCTCCCAACAGAATTAGTTTCTACACCAACAATGCTACGCTGGTTGAAGAACACATCGCAGGCATACCTGGCGACATTTTCATCAAGCAGTATCTCAACGATCCTATCACCAATAAGATACGGTTCGCAAAAGAATTTGTAAAATTCAACGAACGCTGTTTTGTAAGGCTACTTGGAGACATGCGTAGCTATAATTTTGTTGTCGACATCACACCAGACGTTGAAGATTTTCAATACCGCATGCGTGCGATCGATTTTGACCAGCAGTCTTATGAAGGAAAAAAGAATCTCTACCTTCCGCAATTCTTTAAAGAAAATTTCCCTTTGGTAGAACTGACGCTTAAATACCTGAATAAAGATTCTATTGAACAATACCAGACAGAAGAGAGAACGCTGATGGCCTTCCGGTTAACTACTTCACGCTACCGTATAAAAGAATTACTGGACATTATGGTGAAAGACCATATATCATCCAATGAAAAAATAACACAACTCAAAACGGAGCTTGGAACACTATACAACAGCCAGAATTTCAACGCCTGTGTGACCATGGGACAAGTTGTAAAAGAGAATCTTAAGCAGGTGCTCCGCAAGAATCTCTTTATGATTCCTAAGATTCAAAGCAAATTTGGCGATTAGACAGATCTTGTTGATTCAAACAATGACATGGGTGACACATTTGTGCTTCTTCAATAGTAAGCAGAAATGTAAACTAACTGTATCTTAGCATGACCATCAATAACAAATAAAAAAATATCTTCTCAATTACTAAATAAATTAACTATGAAAAAATACAAGCCGGGCGTATTGTTCGGTGAAGAACTGGAAGCATTGTATGAAGATGCTAAACAAAATGAATTTGCCCTGCCTGCCGTTAACACGATCGGTACGAATACAATCAATGCTACTCTTGAAACCGCGGCGAAAGTAAATTCTCCTGTTATTATTCAATTTTCAAATGGGGGTGCACAATTTATAGCCGGCAAGGGTATGCCCAATGACAACCTGCAGGGCAATATTTCCGGAGGTATTTCCGGTGCGTTGCATATTCACAATGTTGCAAAGTATTACGGCGTTCCGGTGGTATTGCACACCGATCATGCTGCAAAGAAATGGTTACCGTGGATTAGCGGGCTGATAGACGCCGGGGAAGAATTTTTTAAAGAAAAGAAACGACCGTTATTTAGTTCACATATGCTGGATCTTTCGGAAGAACCGGTGGAAGAAAACATTCATACAAGTGTTGAATTTTTCAAACGCATGCATCCAATGGGCATGAGTATAGAAATTGAGCTTGGAGTAACTGGCGGAGAGGAAGATGGGGTTGACAATAGCGGCATCGAAAATGAGAAACTCTACACCCAGCCGCAGCATGTTGCTTATACTTATACAGAATTGAGTAAGGTAGGCAAACTCTTCACGGTTGCTGCAGCATTTGGTAATGTACATGGTGTTTATAGTCCCGGGAATGTTGAGTTGCGACCGGAGATATTAAAAAACAGCCAGGATTATATTGAAAAAGAATTAAATACCGGTTCCAAGCCTGTTTATTTTGTGTTTCATGGAGGCAGCGGTTCACCACAGCACCAGATAAGGGAAGCTATTAGTTATGGCGCTATTAAAATGAACATTGATACAGACCTGCAATGGGCTTTTTGGGAAGGTATTCAGCAGTTTTATGTAACAAACGAACTTTTTTTACAGGCGCAATTAGGTAATCCGGGTGGTGCAGATAAACCCAATAAGAAATATTATGATCCTCGGATTTGGTTGCGAAAGGCGGAAGAAAATTTTAGTAAACGATTGGAAGTTGCTTTTGACGATTTGAATTGTATTAACAGGAACACATAGACGCTCCTCATACATAAAAGAATTTTTAAGTACAGCTTTTTTGTAGAAATAACTTGCCGCATTGTGGCAGGTCATATGCTGTTTAAGATGCTGGGGTGCATATTATTCAGGGTTTTCTACGGATAGTTAATGTTGAGCGAGTTGTGAACAGTGACTTTTATTGTAATTCAATGTATCGTTTAGCGGGCATTGGCTGATTATCTTTCCTGTTGCAGCATGTCGTTTTAAAAATTTACTACACAAGTTTCACCAACCCGTTTTGCTGCTATTCGTATAGTTGGTTTGGGCATAAAAAAAGCCTCAGAGAATACTCTGAGGCTT